>CALBVO010000047.1 GCA_937970115.1 Minisyncoccota bacterium
CTATTCGTATTTTAAAACAAAAAACTAATTGGGATATTTCCATTGTGAATACTATTGGTGAAAATGAATATATTGCCTATCCACCAGAACGAGGGCCAGTTCGAAAACAAGTCACATATTTCTTGGCAGAAAGCCCATATACACAACCTGAATTATCTGATGAATCAGGAGGTATAGATAATGTTCGTTGGTTTGAATTATCTGAGATTAGTGATTTGAATATCTACGATGATGTTTCAAAAATGCTTATTAAATCAATTAACATGATATTAGGTCATAATCCAGAAGGTGAAGTTCTTGAAGAAGAACCATCTAAAAAACAAATAGCCACACAAGAAAAAGAAGAACAAGCAACAAAACAAGAGTCAGTTGATATTTCTGGTTTGAAGGTTGCCGAGTTAAAAGCTCTTGCAAAAGAACGTGAAATACAAGGATACAGCATCATGAAAAAAGCTGAGTTAATTGCTGCCTTATCATAATTATTATGGAAAAATATTCTGCCTTTGAGCAAAAATTAAATATTGATTTTCAAAATAAGAGTTTGTTGCAACAAGCTTTTATTCATCGTTCGTATATTAATGAGCACAAAGGAACTGATTTAGAACACAATGAGCGCTTAGAATTTCTAGGTGATGCGGTTTTAGAATTAGTGGTAACTGATTTTCTTTTTGAAAAATATCCAGACATTGCAGAAGGTCGTTTAACTGCGTACCGATCTGCACTTGTTCGAACTGAAAGTATCTCTGCTGCAGCACGTGCTATGGGAATGAATGACCTTCTAATGCTTTCAAAGGGAGAATCACGTGACGAAGGAAAGGCGCGAGATTATATTTTGGCTAATACCTTTGAATCATTTGTAGGTGCGGTGTATTTAGATCTTGGCTATGATGCTGCACGATCAGTTATTAAGAATGCATTGTTTGATACGATTGATACCATTATTTCTGAAGGAACGTGGCGAGATGCAAAATCCTACGTCCAAGAAAAAGCACAAGAGCTGTACAATGAAACACCACGTTACGAATTGGTTTCGTCTGATGGTCCAGATCATGACAAAAACTTTGTAATGGCAATTTATTTTGGTGATAAAGAAATTGCCGAAGGATCAGGAAATAGCAAACAAAAAGCACAACAAGATGCAGCCCAAAAAGCTATTCAGTCAGAAGGTTGGGAAGATTAGGAAAAATTTTAAAATGATTAGATGGCCGCGTCATCTTTGATATTCACTTAGTAATCGTCCAGGTTCGGACGTCTTGTGCGTTTATATCTCGATTTCTTGCTCTCTATCTTATTTTTTAATTCCTGAATTATTTTTCAAATCTTCTCTTAATGCCTTGGTATTATGTTACACGAATGACCTAATTTAGGAGAATTTTTATACAATAGTAATTGTATCTTATTATGATTATTTTTTTATGTCATAATATTTTGTTTTATATATACCTATTTCTGAGAAGTTTTCTGTGTTACAATTTATACATCTCAATTTTATTATGCATTTAAAACGACTTGAACTTAATGGATTCAAATCATTCGCACATAAAAGCGAATTTGTTTTTGATGTACCTATTATTGCTATTGTTGGTCCAAACGGATCAGGAAAATCAAATGTCGTCGAATCTATTCGTTTTGTATTAGGTGAACAATCGGTAAAATCAATGCGAGGTAAGACAGGTGCAGATATGATTTTTAAGGGATCAAAAGAAATATCAAAACTTTCTCGAGCTTCGGTATCTATTGTATTTGATAATACAGACCGCGTGTTTCATATTGGGCAACATAATAATACAAAAATTAACGTTGATTTCGATGAGGTAACCATTACACGTGAAGTCTATTCTGATGGTGCAAATAAATATTTGATTAATGGCCATGAAGTTCGCATGAAGGATATCCATGAGTTGATTGCATCAGTGAATATCGGTGCATCAGGTCACCATATTATTTCTCAAGGTGAGGCTGATCGATATTTAAATTCAAATATTAAAGACCGACGTGAACTTATCGAAGAAGCACTTGGTTTAAAGGTTTATCAATATCGTATTAAAGAATCCCAACGTAAATTGAAACGTGCCGAGGATAATATGCGTGAATCAGAAATTATGCGTCGAGAATTGGCACCGCACTTACGTTTTCTGAAAAGACAAGTAGACAAAATCGAAAAGGCAAAAAATCTACGTTCTGAATTAGGTTTAAAATATCAATCTTATTTTGCAAACGAAGATTACCTACGAAGAAAACTAGCTCGAGATCTTGATATAGATAGAGAAAAAATACAAGCAGAATATGTGCAGGTTAATGATTTTTTTAAAAATTATGGAGAGGTTGATACTCAAAAAATATTTTCAGAAGAACAAGATATCGCCAAGGCTCATAAGCAAATTGCTGAGCTCAATGTAAAAATTACCCAGGAGCGACAAGAGTTAGGACGTATTGAAGGAATGGTCGCTATGTTGGTCAAACAACAGGAAGCTTCACAAAATAAGGCAACAGATTCTTCAATTCAAAAAAAACATCCCGGGTTTTCATATGATGTAGTTGCTGAATTTCTTACTACGGTGACTACACAAATTGACCTTATGGGTGTGAGTCGTCATGTAACTTTTCAAACAATAAAAGATCGCATTAAGGAATTTTTAAAATCCCCAGTAGAACCCGCAGCCTTGCCAACCTTTGTTGATAATAGTTCGGAAATTAAAAACCTTGAAGAAAAAAAGAAATCTATCCATGACAATATTGAAGATCTATTGGGCATTATTGATTCAACACAAGAAACAATTAATCAACTTGGACATCTATTATCTACTAAACGACAACAAGATCAGAAATCTCAGCGACAATATTATGAATATGTTGCAAAGAAAAAAGAACTTGATGGTAAGCGTGCATTAATTACTACGCGTGATGAATCATTGGGTCTTCGTGCTAATGCACGTAACGAAGAATATCAAGAAGCTTTGGTATTATTAGGTGTTTCTGGAATTCAATATCAAACAATTGCAATTGAGCATGATATGGATGTAACAACACAAAGCCAAGAAGTCGCTCGTCGTGAAATGGAACGGTTGAAAATTCGTCTCGAGGATATTGGAGGTGGTTCTGGCGTTGAGTTAATCCAGGAATATGAAGAAACACTTGAACGTGATCAATTTTTAGAAAAAGAGCTTGAGGATATTAAAAATTCGATTGAATCTCTTGAAAAAATTATTGAAGACCTTAAAGAAACCTTAAATAGTCAATTTAATACTGGTGTGAAAAAAATAAATGAACAATTTGATCGATTCTTTAAATTAATGTTCGGTGGAGGGAAGGCAAAACTTGAACCTGCTATTATCAAAAAACGTAAGCGAAAAGCCTCTGATGGTGAGCAATTAGAATTAATCTCAGAGGACGAAGATCAAAAAGTAGAATACGGTATTGATATTGCTGTTCAATTACCACGCAAGAAGGTTTCAGACCTCGATATGCTCTCAGGTGGTGAACGATCATTAACATCAATTGCATTATTGTTTGCATTATCACAGGTAAATCCACCACCATTTTTGGTATTAGATGAGACTGATGCCGCATTGGATGAAGCCAACTCACAGCGCTATGGTGATATGGTTGAGCAACTTTCACAATTCTCACAATTAATTGTGGTAACTCACAATCGAGAGACCATGAGTCGCGCGCAAACATTGTTTGGTGTGACTCTTGGGAAGGGAGATGCGTCGACGACGTTATCACTGCGTCTCGAAGATGCCACTCAATACGCAAAATAATATAAAAAACTCTAAAATTGACGTATAGCTTTGTTGCTTTCGGCGATCGGTTTGCCAAGGTATTTCCATACCTCGTCTGCACACTCGCGCCTCAGCGCCTCGCTCTACATTCAATTTAGAGTTTTTATTATGTAGAGATGGTTTTGATAAATAAAAAAAGCAAAAGATATATATCTTTTGCTCCTGTGTTGTTTTGACATTAGAATTTAATTCCTACCAATTTTTCTGCAAATTGGTGCTCTGCATTGTTTTTCAGTGTTACATTTCCATATTTTTTTACACCACCAACACTTGCTGGTTTACATTTTCTTCTCTCTTCTTGGGTTAAGATGTAATAATCATCACTTTCAATAATTTCAGTTATTTCCTTCCAGGTTCTTTTGTGATATTGCTTACTCCAAGGAAATTTTTTTGGAATAGGTATTTCAATAGGAATTTCATGAGTATAAGTGTAGTGAGTTGGTATCGTTGGATCTTCTCCGCCTGCATATGACATTGACATGTGTTTTAGGTTTTTTTCTAATTAATATTATTTTTAAACAAAAAATATAGTCAAATAAAAAAGCACTTATTCCGATAAGTGCTTTTTATATAATTTTTCCCATGAATGAGTTCTGTAATAGTATTTAATAGCTGCACGTAATTCCTCAGGGTAATTTTTAATTAGATATAAACCCTCGGTTTGTATGATTGCTGTTTTGGTTTTATGTGAAATTAATTTGTATAAATATAAAAAGATTTCTATAAATGCAATAGACCGTAATAACTGAATGAGTTCCATAATTTATTCATATTTTAAATATAGTATAATAATTTGCTATTAATTCACAAGTTTAATATATATACAGAAAATAAAAAAAGCAGCGAGATAGTATCTTTCTGCTTTTTATATATAATTATACGTCTTTTTAATAATGAGCGTTATTATTTCATATTTTAGTATTTATTGAGTTCGTGGATTCTATTGTTTTTCATTAATAAATCTTCATCATAGAATTTACATTGCTGTTTATTGAGACTATTTCTTTCATAAACACTTAATATAATATATATTTTTTTATTATATCTTAATCTGAAGAGTTTAATTCGAGCAGAGAAATAACATCTAATTAATAGTATTTTCATTCGTACATCTATTAATGTGATCATAAAATATTGTTTCCAATAGTTAAGCTTATTTTTAGTATTCTTCATTGTATATTTTTTGAATTTCTTTATTCAATTATGAATGAGTTTTAAAATAAAGTCAAAATAGAATGAAGAAAATTTAATAAAATTCTCAGAATTGTGAAGATGAATGAAACAAGGAGTAAAGCGACTATGTTGAATTTATGCAAGCTCGAGGAACAGAAAAAGAGCAAAAAATAGGTACGTAATTATACCTTGAGTGCTCTTTTTTTGTTTGGCACCAAAGACATTCACGATTCTGTGAATCCTATAAATAGGCTACGTAGGTTTTCAAATAATCTAATATATTCCTTGTATCCTGTTGTCGTGTATTTGATTGCAGAATCACTACTGCAATATTTTTTGTTTGATCGTTTGCAAGCTGAATTTGGTAATAGCCAATACTCGTCTGTCGTGCCGCATTAGTATATCCAGTTTTTCCCCCTTTGAATTCAGGAAAACGAGCAGCTTTGTTAATATTTTTCCAGACATATTGATCGTTTTCCTTGAAACTGAGGCGAGAAATATCAATAATTTGAGGATAATCACGTCGTACCCCTCGCATCATAGTAAAAAGATCACGAGCGGTTGAAGTATTATTTTTTGATAATCCTGTTGGATCCTCAAAACGAGTACTATGCATACCAAGTTTATTGGCACTGATCTGCATCTTTGCAATAAATTCATCTCGATTTCGTTGCTGTGCAATAATTTCACCAGCATCATTAGACGATACAAGTAATAGAGGGTAGAGCAGCTCTCGGATGGTTAGATTGTCACCAACCTTAAACCTACCACGATTACCTTCAACTGCTAATTTGTCTTTAGTAATTTGTGCTTGTTCTCTAGGTGTTAATATATCTGCTGCGGTATAGGACGTCATATATTTAGTTATTGATGCGATAGGGTAAATAGTATGAGGTTTTCGTTCAAAGATAATTTCACCGGTATCCAAATCTCCAACAAGGAAACTTTGTGCCTGAATACTTCCTAGTTTATCAAGTTTTTGTAGGATATACCGTGGCTCGATAACTTCTTGCACTGATTCTTCAAAGGAAAAAAGTTCATTTGATTGAGAAGTTGTTTCTTTGTTTGGTTTATTAATTATTTGATCTTGATTTGTTGTGTAAAAAGCAAGTTTATCATTTTTTTTTAATCCAAAGGTGATTGAAAATAAAGAAAAAGAACCAATAATTAGTGCAAGTCCAAGGGTTATATGTGCTATTTTATTTTCTTCTTTATAAAAATTCATATTTATATTATAAAACTTATAAAATTTTTTGTCAAAATACATTGCTTTATATAACAGCTTTATAAATATCTTAATTTCATAAACTGAAATTAATTATTTGTACACATTGACCAATTCTTAATGAATAATATATCGTCAAAAGATGAGATGTACCAACAAGATAACGATATATATATTACAAATATTCTCGTGGTGAATAACTTGTAGAAACACATAATAGTCGCTCGCATTTCTTTAGCTATCTCATTATAACAAAAAGCAAAAAAATTATTTCTTGCTTTGTGTGTGCGCGTTGTGAGGTTTTGAATCGTTTCGTTTATGGTTGCGTCGCTTGAAATCACGTCTACGTGGTGGTGCAGCTTGTGAGATACCATCAACAACCAGTACATAATCAATAAGACGTTTTTCGATATCAATGGTTTTTATTTTGATACTGATATGATCTCCTATTTTGAAAGTCTTTTTGGTTTTTTGTCCTCTGACAATTCCAGCCTTTTCATTAAATTCCCATCGATCATTACCAAGATCGTGTAAGCGAATCATTCCTTCGGATCGTGATTCGAGTTCAGCCACAAAGACACCAAATTTTCCTGCACCTGTTACAATTCCATCAAATATGTCATCTGGATTTTTAGTTTTCATATATTCAACTTGTTTTAATTTAATTGAATTACGTTCTGCGGTAACCGCTCGAGACTCTTGGACTGAACTATGATCACACATTTTTTCAAACCATTCTTGGTCTTTTTCTGGTTCTTGAGAATCAAGTTTATATTGCAGTAGCCGGTGTGCCAAAACATCAGGATAACGACGAATAGGCGAGGTAAAGTGACTATATTCTTTGAATGCTAATCCAAAGTGTCCAATGTTATTCGTAGTATAGATTGCTTTTTGCATTGAACGAACAATCACTGTTTGTAAAGTATCATAGGCTGCCGTTCCTTCTGATTCACGAATAATTCGTTGCAGGTCTTTAACTGGAATACGATTATCTACCATCGTTGTTTCATACCCCATAAGTTTCAGGAACTCCTGAAGTTTCTCCATACGATCTGGTTCAGGTTTATCGTGAATACGATAGACAAAGAAATTTGCGTCATCCATATATCGCGCGACACGGCTATTAGCCAAGAGCATGAATTCCTCGATCAGTTTATTCGTATCAATACGTTCTTTTACTTTGACGCTGACAGGTACTCCTTCGTCATCGAGAATAAATTTAACCTCATGTGTTTCAAAGTTCAGTGCACCTTGCGCATAGCGTTCTTTTTCGTAGATTTTTGAAATACGATTAAATTCCAAGAGTTCCTCAGCATAGAGACCAGCCTTATCGTCAATAATTTGCTGTGCTTCTTCGTAGGTAAACCGTTTATTGGAATTAATCAGCGTTCGCCCAAACCATTCTCCTACAACTTCTCCATTTTCTGGTTTAATTTCAAATACTGCTGAAAAGGCGAGTTTCTCTTCGTCTTGTCGTAGAGAACATAATCCATTTGAAAGACCTTCCGGAAGCATCGGAATGGTTCGATCAACCAAATATACTGATGTAGTTCGCTTTTGTGCCTCACGATCGAGCGCTGTTCCAGGTTGTACATAATGTGATACATCAGCAATATGAATACCTATTTCATAATTTCCATTCTCGAGTTGTTTAAATGATAGTGCATCATCAAAATCCTTTGCGTCAGCAGGATCAATAGTAAAGGTTAGCGTATCACGCATATCACGTCGATTATTTCGCTCCTGGTCAGTTATTCCTTTTTCTTCAAGAGCATCTGCTTCACTATCAACTTCAGCAGGGAATGAATAATCAAATCCTTGTTCAAGAGCAATTCCATGCATCAGTGCATCGTTACTTCCTGGTTTTCCTAGTGCCTTTTTTAGAGTCCCAACAAGACGTGGTTCATATTGAGTGATTTCAATAAATGCTTTTTCTCCTAATTTCCCATTATGTATTTCAGTGTTAGGGATAGTAATATCTGGAATCTTAAAATTATCTGGTTTGAGTTTAAAATGATCACCTTGTTTTTCAATAATTCCTACAAACCCAGCCTGTGCTCGTTTGATGATTTTAATGACTTCTCCTTCGTTTTTTTCTGGGTGGGTAATGCTAACAAGTACAATATCTCGATGCAGTGCTGATTTGTGAAGGTGTGCAGGTATTTCGATAACATCACCTGTTTCTTTATTTTTAATATAAGCGATACTATTTTTTCCAAGGGAATACAGCCCTTCGAATTCTGTGGTTGTGTTCATGCTATGAAGTATATCATGAAACAGAAAAAGGTCTTGCGTAATAATGAAATTTTGATAGTATCTCACCTATATGTTAATGCTAAGATTACAACGAATTGGTCGAAGAAACGAACCACACTACAAAATTGTAGTAATTGAAAAAACACAAGGTCCAAAATCTCAAAAATATATTGATATTGTAGGATCATATAATCCAAAGGCTGGAACAGTGATTCTTGATGAAGAAAAGGCTAAAAAACACCTTGCACATGGAGTACAACCATCTGATACGGTTTACAACATGTTGGTGACAAAAGGTCTTATCGACGGAAAGAAAAAAAATGTTCTTCCAAAGAAATCTCCTGTTATCGATGAAGAAAAAATAGCACGAGAAAAAGAAGATGCTGAAGCAAAAGCCGCTGCAGAAAAAGAGGCAAAAGAAGCCGCAGAAGCAGAAGCTAATGCAGCAAAAGAAGCTGAAAATACTGAAACTGAGGCCGCAGAAGCTACAGAGGAAACTCCAGCCGAAGAACCAGTTGTCAAAGAGGCAGCACCAGAAGCAAAAGAAGTTGTTGAAACACCTAAAGAGGAGGAACTAGAAGCTGCTGCAGAAGGAGCACCAGAAGAAATGACAAAAACCGAGGAATAGTCCTTGGTTTTTTGTTTATTTCATAAAAAATCTGTTATAATCAATTTACACCTCGTGTTCTATCGTCTCTAATGAGAGCCGATAGCGGCACTCACATAGGATGTTTCTTGGAGCTCGCACCTATCGGCTCTCAATGGAGGTGATACCCTAAAAAAACAGGCTTGTCGTCTGTTTTTTTGATAGGTCTATGATAAACTCAGAAGTATGAAAATTTTGAAAAAAATCTTTGGTGATGATAACCAAAAACAACTGAAAAGAGCACAAAAAATTGTGATTCAAATTAATGCCTTAGAAGAAGGTATTAAGGCTCTTTCGGACGAAGCTTTACAGGCAAAAACAAGCGAATTTAAAACAGCTCTGAGTGACGGGAAAACATTGGATGATATTCTTCCAGAGGCTTTTGCTGTGGTCAGGGAAACTGCTGTTCGGACTCTTGGTCAACGACATTATGATGTTCAATTGATTGGTGGAATGTTGTTGCATTGGGGAGGAATTGCCGAAATGCGAACAGGTGAGGGTAAAACGCTTGTTTCGACACTTCCAACATATCTAAATGCACTGACCGGAAGAGGAGTTCATGTGGTAACTGTGAATGATTATTTAGCACGACGTGACGCGCAATGGATGGGACAAGTATTTGCCTTTCATGACTTGTCAGTTGGAGTTATTAATGATCGACAATCGTATCTTTATGATTCAGGTCATCAAGAAGTCGATGAGGAACGTGATGAATTAGGTTCATTTAAAGTATTTTATGAATTTCTTAAACCATCAACACGAAAGGGATCGTATCAGGCAGATATTACCTACGGAACAAATAACCAATTTGGTTTTGATTATTTGCGTGATCACACAGCTCAGGATCCACGTCAGGTGGTACAACGAGAACATCATTATGTATTAATCGATGAGGTTGATTCAATTTTGATTGATGAGGCTCGTGTTCCGTTGATTCTTTCAACAGCTGCTCAAGGCGCTGAGGAAATTTACGCAGCGATGAATAATCTTGCAAAATCAATGATCAAGGATACTGATTACGAAGTTGATGAAAAATTGCGTGCGGTGAGTATTACTGATCAGGGAATCGCCAAGGCAGAAAAAGCCTTGAAAATTAAAAATATTTATACTCAGGAAAATATTAAATTGGTTCATCACCTTGAAACGTCATTACGAGCCCATGCGGTATTTTTGAGAGATCGTGACTATGTGGTTCAAAAAAATGAAGTACTGATTGTTGACCAATTTACGGGACGACTGCAAGAGGGACGACGATATTCTGATGGATTACACCAGGCTCTTGAAGCAAAGGAACGTGTTCCAATCCAAAAGGAATCTCAAACAATGGCATCAATTACTTACCAAAATTATTTTAAATTTTATAAAAAAATTGCAGGTATGACAGGAACTGGAAAAACTTCAGAAGAAGAATTTCAAAAGGTTTATGGTCTTGATGTTGTTGTAGTTCCAACCCATCGACCAATTCAGCGTATTGATAACGTGGATTTGATTTATCAAACAGAAGAGGCAAAGTTCAAAGCAATCGCTCAAAAAGTAAAAGAAAAACAATCAAAAGGGCAGCCAGTATTGATTGGTACAGCATCTGTAGAGAAAAATGAACTTCTTTCAATTTTCTTGAAACAAGCAGGTGTGAAACATCAGGCCTTGAACGCAAAAAATCACGAAAGTGAAGGAGAAATTATCGCACAAGCAGGAGTTCCAGGTTCAGTTGTTATCGCAACAAACATGGCTGGACGTGGAGTTGATATTAAATTAGGAGGAAATCCATGTACACCCGAACAAGAACAAGAGGTAAAAGATCTTGGTGGGTTATTTGTTCTGGGAACAGAACGACATGATGCGAGGCGTATCGATGACCAGTTGCGTGGACGTGCAGGTCGTCAAGGAGATGTAGGAGAAACTCAATTTTATGTTTCTCTCGATGATCCAATTATGAAAATCTTTGGTGGTGATCGTATTAAATCTATTGTATCAACACTAGGACTTGGCGATGATGAGGCTATTCAAAACAAAATGATTTCAAAACAGCTCGAAGGAGCACAAACAAAAGTAGAAGGATTTCACTTTGATGGACGTAAATCTATTTTGGATTATGATAATGTTCTTTCATACCAACGAGATACGGTTTATGAACGGCGTCAAAAGATCTTGTTTGATGATACTGAGGTTATTGCAGAAATTGAATCTGATATCCTCAAGGTCGATGAATTTAGTGAAAAAATCCAGGCAAAGAAAAATGAATTCACGACTGAACAATTTAGTGAAGTATTCAAACGTATTTCATTATATGTAACTGATATGTTGTGGATGCAACACCTGCAAGTTATGGATTATACACGTCAGTCAGTGAATCTTCGTTCCTATGGGCAACGTGACCCACTGGTTGAATATAAAAAAGAAGGACTACGTTTGTACCAAGAAATGGGAGACGCCTTTACTCACAAAGTTGCTGAATTATTAGCACATATTGAAATTCAACCTCAAGCACAACAATCTGAATCTATAGAATCAGATACACCACAAATCGGAAACACTGACAGTATTCAAATTACCAAGAGTGGAGAAGTGCGAAGAATCAAGAAGAAGAAGTTGCAGACTTATCTTGACGCAGGTTGGGAGATTAAAAAATAAATTAACGAATATTTTATCGTCTTCGAAAAAAAGAACACTCGTCGTATGTTAATACGCCTCGTATTCTTTTTTTCTTGCCTCCTTGTTTTTTACATAAATTTAATATAGCTACTTATATTTCTTTTCTTATTGATCTTTATTTAATCTAATATGCAAAATAAAAACACCATACGGTGTTTTTATTTGTTAGACATGATTATGCTGAACATGTCCCTGTTCCACAGGTTGATTTACCACAGCATTTTCCGCCCTTAAGAAGTAAGTATGCAGAAAGAATGAAGGTTATAATAGCAAGCACTGGCGAACCTCCAATTAATGTTAGGTGGAAGTAAATTGCTCCGGCCATAAGTGCCATTCCTAATACAGCTGCACTTTTTCGTGTAGCAGCAAAGAAAATACCAATTCCAGCAGCTAGTTGACCAAGTCCAACAAGGATTCGTCCTACGTTTTCAGGCTGATCAAAAAGTGCAATTGCTTCAAACATTGCAACTGCTGGTGCAGCTCCTGTTAATTTACCGATTGCGCCAAATCCAATCATAAGTGCAGCGAATGCAATATGTGGAATATATTTTACAAATTTTTTCATATTTTATATTTTTTAAATATTTTATTAATTAATAATATCCTCAATTATATCACTTTTTTGCCTGATTGGTCCATAGTAAAAACGCACAAGAAGTATATGCGTTTTTTTGACTTATTTTATTTTAAACTTAAGCCCAAGCATGGGTACTGATATGAACACTTTTTCTTTAATTTTCTTTTTGTTAACTATTATTTTGTTTTGCGAACTATAATTTTTTATTGAATCGTTACTTTTTTTCATATTACTTGTTTTAAATTGTTTTTTTATTATAAAATTAAAAAATATCTTGTTAATTCTAAGTCAATCTTAATATTGTGGTCTAGATTTCGGTTTTTTTTGTTGTATATATAGTATATATTACTATATATGAATAAAAAGAGAGGGTACACACTTATTGAGCTACTTATGGTTATTTCTATTATAGGAATATTATCTGTATTTATAGTTTCAAATATTCGAGCTGCTCAAAAAAAAGCCCAGTCAGCAGCCGTTGTAGTGCAATCAGGGCAGGTTGAAAAGGCATTTTTCTTGGCCTATATCGAAGAAGATCGCGACACCTGGTGGACCGAGGCCGAGGTAGGTATAAATAATCCAAAAATTTCAGACATCATTGAGATTGAAACAGGACCCCTCAGTACCTTTTCACATTATTTCAAGGCGACACCTAATGATATTATTGCAAATAGTGAGATTCGTTATGATAACGATGGTAATTCATCAACACCTAGCTGTGACGCTGGTGACATTCGAAAAGGAGTTAACCTAATTATTTATCGTGTATCATGGCAGAATACTGAGGCATTGGATTTGTTTTATGATAAGGGACTGGACGGTGCATGCGGAAAAATACGATATGTTCGCCCAAATGCAGGCGGTGCCATTTGCGAAAACACCGATGACGATTGTCACGTGCATTTCAAATTGGATCTAGATGAATCGTGGGATTAAAAAAGCAGCTTAGGCTGCTTTTTGTAATTTCTCACTTCCGTTTTGTGTACTTTCCCATAATTCCTCAGTATTAATATTCAGAGAGGCTGGTAATTTCTCTAGCATTTTAGTGAATACTAATTTTTGAGTTTCTTCTGACCAATGGTCTGCAGGACCTCCAATAGATTTTTTCTTCCCTTGGTTTTTCCACTCGTTTAATGACTCTTCGATTTCGCTAATAGACATCGTCACGAGGACTAGATCATCTACAGGCTTTGAATCGAGGTTTGCCATGTACTCTTTTGATTTTTGAATCTGCTCAGCCTTATATTCTGCCGCATCCGTATTTAGGGTAAATTGCACTCCTGCATCTACTGCTACACCACGTGTAAACTCTTTTTTAATATGAATTTTAAAATCCATCTTTGTTCGTACGTCATCATATACATCAGCCATTTCAATAGTAAAAGGAAGGTGTGGGTTATCTGCAATTAATTTAGTCATGAATGATTCAACCATTTGTTCTGCTAGAACACCATGTTGTTCGCTTTCATAGCTTCCAAGATCACTACGCTCATCAATTGCTTTATATGCTTCAATCGCGCCATCTCCTATGCGAGCATTTTGATTTTCTGTTTCAGCAAGAGTTAATTGTTTATTATAAAGATCTTTTATTCGACGTTTTGTTTCTTGTAGAACAAATTGTTTTTGAGTGATACGGTCGACGCTTGGGTCAAGTTTAAGATCAAATCCATTCATACCAGCAACTATAATATCTCCTTTTGTTATTTCTTGCGTAAGATTACCTTTTACAATACGTGTTAGGTTTCCGTTTTGTACCTCAACAGTTTTTGCATATTCAGAAAAACTAATCGATTCATTATTATCAATTTTCCTTAATAGTACATGCATTTGATCTATGAGCATTTCTTTTTCTTCTTGTTTTTGTAAGATATCTTCTTGCGTTTCGCTATTTAGATAATATCTTTTATCCTCAAATTCTTTATCTTCATTTTTATCTTTGAGATAATTTTCAAAGTTTTGTTTAAATCCTTCCATATGTGATAATTATAATATAGTTACAGTATATTTACAATAATATTTTTTATGATTTAATATATTTAAACTAAAATTCAAAATTATGACATGGTTTATTTACACAATTTTATCAATGATATCACTAGGTGTTGCATATACTCTTTTTAAATTACCTTCAATGCAAGGCCAAAATAGATTTGCATCTACATTTTGGGTTAACGTTTTCATTACGATCATTACTGTTTCAATTTCATTAATCCTTTCCCTAGAATCATTGAATTCTATTAATCTTACATTTATTGGTCTAGGGTTATTTTGGGGGATGCTGTTTAGCTTGAATATGTTCTTTCAAATGAGTGCCCTAAAGAAAATGGACGCAGGAGCAATGTTTCCTATTGCGAGTTCATTAAGCACTATTTTGTAGTATTAATTGGATTCTTATTCCTTTCAGAGAATATCTCGCTTACCAAAATCTTAGGAATCATTATTGTTCTTTTTCTTATTTATTTGCTTACAAAAAAAGATAAGAAAATTATTTTTGATAGAGAGTTATTGTTATATTTTTTAGGCATTCTTGGAACGTCAGTGCTGGTAAAATATTTCCAAAAAGTAATAATTGATATTATTCAAGATCCTGTAACTACAGTAATGGTTGAATATTTAGGTGCTGGAATTTTTGCGCTCATATTTGGATATCTTTTCTATCGTAAATCTTTTACTCAAAGTTTAAGAGGTAAAAAAGAAATAATAACAGGGCTTAAAATCTCATTACCATTATTGTTGGGTGGATATTTTATTGTTCAAGCATTAAAAGTCGGCGAATTATCTCAGGTATATTCAATACATCCTGTGTATGTTGTAGTAGTAGCATTATTAAGTTCTTTTTTCTTTAAGGAGAAAATGAATTTGAGAAAATTATTTATTATTTTAGGAATTGTTATTGGGATCATTTTAATTAAAATCGGATAAAGAAAAACCTCGTATTTCTACGAGGTTTTGTTTTACTCAAAATGCACCTGATAACTACTACTATCGATAATACTTTTCAATTCTGGAAAATTCTCGAGAGCTTCGTCATTTTCAATAATCTCTTTTGCTTCGGCTCTGGCATATTCAACCATTTTAATATTTTTGATGGCTTCCATGGCGAGGTCTGACATACCCCATTGCTTGACTCCTGCTAGGTCTCCGGCACCACGCATAGATAAATCAATTTCAGCCAGTTCGAAACCGTTTTTGGCTTCTACGATTGCCTTCATTCGGTCCATGGTCTTTTCTGTTTTTGCATCAGCGAACAGATAACAATATGCCTGATGATTCGATCTGATTACACGACCACGTAATTGGTGTAACTGCGCCAGACCAAATCGTTCAGCACCTTCGATGATTATCGATGTTGCGTTAGGTACATTCACACCAACCTCAACAACTGATGTTGAAACGAGGATATCAATTTCATGATTATAGAATCGATTCATGACTTCTTCTTTTTCATCTTTTTTCATTTTTGAATGCATGATATCGACACGATAGTCTTTGAATTCTGATGTTGCTAATCTTTTTGCTTCTGATGTTACTGATTTTAACTGCAGGGCAGATTTCTTGTCTGGATCTGGTTCGTTAATTCGTGGGCAGATAACATAGCCTTGGCGACCTTCTGCTAATCTCTCGCGCATATCTCTGTAGACCGCATCACGTGATTCTGGATCTGGTGGAACAATATTTGTAATGACTGGTTTTCGTCCGGACGGCATTTGATCAATCACTGATAAGTCTAAATCACCATAAATAGTCAGCGCAAGTGTTCGCGGAATAGGTGTCGCTGTCATGGACAGATAATGGGGTAGGCGATGGTCTTTGGTCGTCAGGTTCATTCGTTGTTTGGTACCGAATCGATGTTGTTCATCGACAATCACCAATGCGAGGTCTTGGAACTCCACCTTCTTTTGAATCAGTGCATGAGTTCCAATAACAATAGGTATTTCTCCATTTTTAACCCATTTGAGTAATTGAGGTTTTGAAATTTTGGTCCATGATTCACCAGGGATTTTTGAAGGATATTTACGACATCCGCCACCTGTCATCAATCCGATTTGAATACCTGTATGGGCAAAATACTCTACAAAGTTTTCAAATAATTGTGTCGCCAGAACTTCAGTTGGCGCCATATAGGCAACCTGCATGCGTCCAAATTTCTGCGCACCGAGAATGCTTTTCCCGAGAATTGGTTCGGCAGCTATCTGGTCTTTTTCTTTGAGAAATGATTTTTTTACACCAAGGCGTTTTTTCGGTCGATTTGAAATTGCTGTATGGGCTGCAACAGCTGCAACAAATGTTTTACCTGAACCAACATCTCCTTCGAGAAGTCTCGTCATCGGAGCCTCGCTGGTCATGTCTTTAATGATAGCTGCGATCGCTGAGGATTGCGCATCTGTTGGTGTAAACGGGAATGAATCCATAAATGATTGAGATTTATGTTGATCAATTTCCAGGTCGTAGCTATGCATCTTGCGGTGCATTTTCCTGCGTTGCTGGTTGCGTAATTGAATAAAGAAAATTTCCTCGAATGCAAAACGTTTTTTCGCAGCATCAGCGTCACGTTGTTTTTTCGGTGCATGAATCCACACCAATGCCGTTGCCAGAGTAGGTAGATTATATTTATCTCGGATATATTGTGGAATAGGATCATCAATATTTTCTAATAATCCCGATGATATTATTTTCATAATCGTGTGGTAGATCCATTTACTGGTGATACCTCGTGATTCACGATAAATAGGATAACCAAAATCCGTGTCTACAGAATCTTCATTTTTAAATAATGAATCATGCGAATCAATCGGCATATTAGCGACCATTTCAAACTCCGGATTTACCATGGTTTTTGCGCCTTTTGATTCTGATATCTTACCGGTCAATTTTACGCCTTGGCCATTGTGGAGTTTCTTTGCAATAAATACCTGATTGAACCAGGTTATTTTAATTGAGTCGTTGTTAATATCAGTGAGTGTTGCCGAGGCTGTTGGAACCTTTGAGGTATAGGTTTTTCCAGTTTTTGGATTATTAATGATTCCATAGATGGTTACTATTTCACCGATTTTTGCAGTATCAATGGTAGTCACCTCTGACATATGTGAGTAACGCGTAGGGAAGTGATAGAGGAGATCCCGAACGGTTTCAATATTCAAACGTTTCAGAGCTTTTTTCTGAGAATCAACCGTGCGGAAGGTTCCAATAATAGGAGTTGTAAGAGAGAGTTCTTTCATTGAATCAGTATAGCATTAAGGTAAACAAAAACCCTCACAAGCTTTTGCTTTGAGGGTTAGATATTAATTCTTTAATTTTTTTAAAAAATAAGGCAGTAACAAAGACCGTAAAACTAATCAGCGGGACAAGAAGACAGACAAAACCTAATTGTACCAAGAATGATAATCTAACCTTACTCATTCTTTCTAGAATATTCTCTAGTCCTTCATGTATAAATACATAATATAAGATACTTTGAAAGATGAATGTTAATAATGCAAGTATTCTGAAATTTTCTAAATGTTTCATTTTTTCTAGTTTTTAGTTTGATTATATTAAACACTTTTTATTAATATTAGTCAAACAACATATGAACAAACCTTACGGTCGTAGAATCTGTTCATGTAACTATATTTCTATAGCATCTAAAATTTCTTGAACTGAGAGATCTTTGATTTGAATTTGATCTTGATCACCAACAAAGGGAAGTTCTTTGTTGGTATCATTTAATATATAAAATCGTATATTTGGATTTTCCATTTCACGTTTTATATATCCTAGAGTTTCTTTACCTTTGTAGTCAGGGCAAGAGGTACCTAAAATTACCGTTGTGATTTTATGGTTCCGGGATTCTTTGATACCGTCTTGGATACATACACCGTTGAGAATATATCCACCACGTTTATGCAATAGGTTTCCGATAATCTCTCGCAGGAAATCATCGTGTTCAATAATGAGAATTTTATTTCGATATGGCATAAATATAGTATACCTTTTTCGTTATTATATTTGAAATAGATTTGAAAAGTGATACCATACTTTTTATTGGAGAGTTGGCTGAGTGGTTGAAATAATTCCTGCGAATTATTTCAGGAGGTCGCGAAGCGATTAATCGTTGTGAACGAATGTGAACAGATTAAAACGGACGAACTTGTTCGAGCACTTTTCATAAAATTAAAATAAACACGGAGAGTTGGCTGAGTGGTCGAAAGCGCTTCACTGCTAACGAAGTGAACTGTTAAAGGTTCCAAGGGTTCGAATCCCTTACTCTCCGCATTGACAATTTAGTATAGGTGTGACCTAATTACCTAATGTAGTAGTGCGACCCGAGTGCTTAAGTTGATCTAAAAAACAAAACACCTTCACAGGCGTTTTGTTTTTGGTATTGGGTATATTTCCCCTAATTAAATGTTTAGTCCATATAACACGAAAAAACTCACAAATACAGAACGTATATTGGTGCTCGTAATTCATCAATGACGACACGACATTTTTGATCCATACGTTTCTGATTTGAATAACCAATGGGTGCCATACCTGGCCAGAGTCCCATTTCGCATCGGGTGCGTAGTCCTCGTTTTACATTGATACCACGATTATCGTTTTCAAGTTTTGCCTGAGAACCGAGGATCATGAGCAAGAACTTTTCATTCGGATTATTGCTGAATGTCTGACCGAAGGTTTGAATATGATGCAATTTTCCTGCATCCATCAAATCAACGACGGCTCCGAGATCTCCTGCGTTTCTTGATAGTCTATCTGTTGCCCATGTGAGAATAGCATTAAACTTTTCATCTCGTATATCTTGCAATAATTCGTTAAAAACAGGACGTTGCCCTGTTTCTTTTGCTGAATGAGACTCTTGTTTTATTGATACAATTTCAAGATTATCTCTCTCGGAGATCTTCATCATCTCCTTGATTTGTGAATCGATTGACATGACTTGTCGTTCTTCTGATTCTGTTGATTTACGGACGTATAAACAGTACTGTAATTTTGGTTCTTTTTGTTTTTCCATACACATACATTAATGACACAACAGGTTTATGTATCCAGTGCGTCCCGAGTACATCTGTTGGTAACTAAAATATTAAAAAACGATAGATATTATCGTTTTTTTACTTTTCAAGATTCTTAGAAACTTCTTTTATACTCACAACTTCCTTTTTAACAGATTCAACAAAAAGTCGATACGCATGTCGATTTTCTTTTTTATATATAATTGGATGACCAAGTATTTGCTTACACTCTTTGCAAGCCAAAGGCTTCAACCCTGAAATTTTTTTATACTGATTATCACTTATTTTTGTCGGATGAAGCACGCGGTCCATATACATACGACGTAGAGATCCTGGTCCATCTTTTTGATAGTAAGCTATATGGTTTTCACATTTGCGACATACAATATCAAGTAACTGTGATCGTCCGCGAGCAGATTTATATTTATCTGATTTGAATTTCATGAAGTAAGTATATAAAAAAACCCTTCAAAAACGAAGGGTTTGAATTAAATTTTAATTAGATTACTTATACCAAGTATCAGTACCAGGTACCGAAATTGGCCATCCTGAACCAAACGGTCTCTCGCTTGGAACTACATTGTCAATATCTACAATTAAAACTCCTCCTACATAGAAGTCATCATTGAAAACTGACCAAGTGTTGTATACATTCGATGGCCACCTTTGACCTCTTTGGAAGATCACCTGAGCATTATCTTGATCAGCATCACCTTCATCAGTAACAATATAGTTTTTATATTGCTTGAATGATTCAATCTCTGCAGCATCAGCACAGCCAATGGTAAAAGTTTTAATATGATTAGCATCTGTATCTCTTGTATCTAGATATGCTCTAGGTAAACTAGAAGCAGCATAATGAACATTTGGAACTCCATTGATATATTCACTATCATCTAAGTATGTTCCAGGGCCAAGACTAGAATTTGAAGAATTATTCAAATTAAAATCTGGCTCAAAGGTCACATTATCAGACCAATCACCAAATGGATCAGTTGTTGCCCAAATCATAGCTGTCAATAAATAACGTTTTCCAGTGTAAGAAGTAGATTCTTGGATACGGTATCCATAGGCATCTGGAATCCATGAATCAGAGGAACCACTCTTTTGAGAGTATTGTTTTGATTCTTTTTCCGTACCTGCGATATCTCGTTTTTCTGATCGAATTACCTTGGACGTTGAAAATACATCACTGACC
The DNA here is from genome assembly GCA_937970115.1 of Minisyncoccota bacterium. Lineage (GTDB taxonomy): Bacteria > Patescibacteriota > Minisyncoccia > Phycocordibacterales > UBA1006 > UBA1006. The sequence continues at coordinate 20,511 of CALBVO010000047.1, forward strand.
TTCGATTCATCAACAGTAACATTTGTAATCATCATTTCTGATACATTATAAAGTTCTTTGCTTCTAGAAACAGAACCGCCTGATTTCGATGCGTATTTTCCTGTCTGAATTTCAGTTTCGTTTTCTAATCCACTGATACCTTTATTAATTGTTTCATTAAAAGAAATTTCATTAGAATTCTCCCTTAATGGAATAAAACCACGAAAAGGTGTTCCTCCGAGTGAAAAATTATGCGTCACAACAACTGAGGATTTACTAATACCTAGTTGATCTATTCGCGATTCTAATTCTGAATACGGAATAGGAGTTTCAAACAAAACCTGAAAATTTGACTCAGTATTAACTACTGACTGGTCTTGCATTAGGTTTTCATCTTTTGAACACGAAGTTATCATTGCTGAGATTGCGATGATCATAAGAAATTTTTTCATAAAAAGTGTATTAAATTGTTTATAGAACAAAATTGTTCGAAGTAAGATTAACTTATTTCTTTAAAAATGTAAAATAGAGACATGAAAATCTTACGAACTTATTTTGGAGAAATAATTATCTCGCTATTTATTAATGTTGGGTTAATTTATGCCTTACTATATATGATTAAATACAGTAACTTCATTAGTACCGACTATGTTACATTTCCACTTATCCTCTTAACCCCATTTTTACATATCTTCCTATTTCTATTTCTAATAAAGAAAATTTTTAGAAGAAATAGATTATCTAATATAATTTTATATTTAACCACTAATAGTATTTATTTCTTATATTCATACTTGTCATATCGTTTTACATATCACCATTTTTATACGTACTCACCCTTTCCAGAAACTGGTCCGACAGAGACAGATCTTATCGTAGATACTTTTAGTAATATTTATTTTACAAGTAAGGTGAGTTTTATATTATTTTTTATAAGTTTATTATTTCTTATTTTATTTATTTTTATAAAGAAATACAAAAATAAATAATCATTTCCATTCATCCCCCAAAAACTCTTCTGCCTGATTATTAAAATATTTAAGACCGTTCACATACACTGGTTTTGTATCAGAATAATCAACGGTGAACTCCTTGAAAAACATCTCGATCGAGAAATCAATATCAGTATTCATATATACTGCTTCTCCCATTCTGTCTCTGATACCTGTGAGCATATTATTCAAGTGTTGTATTTTCTCACCTACTTCATTCAAATGTCGTTCACCTGAAGGAGACACCTCTTCACCAACGATATTTGAGAGTTTTTTAATAGCATCTTTGAAGGCGAGCATTTGTCCATAGCTCTCACTAATATCGTTATTATGTATCGCTAAGAACATAAATCCATAATGCTCTAGGATTGCTACTTGTTTTTTGTAATCCTGTACAAAGGTATATGAATCATCAAAATAATAGAGACTTGATCCTGTGATAACTTTTGTTTTTTCTTCAATTGAAAAGATACTTGTTGTTTTTTCTTCAATAACAAGATCTCCCTTGTCTATATGACCCTGTATCTCTGCCGTCATTTTTTCTTTGGCTTTAATCCATCGACTCATGATGGTCTTGTGCTTGAGTTTTGTTCTACCTTCGTGCGTGTCATAAGTCTCGCTATTACAAAGCGGTGTGTATTCATCTATAAAGAGACCATCTTCAATAGACTCTCGAATAATCGTTTCAATTTCAATATGTAGGTTTGGCAGTGCCGATACTTTCTCTCGTAAATCTTTTAGATCTTCAAATTCAATATCATGTTTTTCTGCTAATTTATACGCAAAATTAAACATATCATATCCCGCAAAGTAACCATTGAAGACAATATTAGATAATTTAAATCCTCGCTCACATCATTGTTATGTACTGCCAAAATCATAAATCCATAATGCTCTAGGATTGCTACTTGTTTTTTGTAATCCTGTACAAAGGTATATGAATCATCAAAATAATAGAGACTTGATCCTGTGATAACTTTTGTTTTTTCTTCAATTG
>CALBVO010000048.1 GCA_937970115.1 Minisyncoccota bacterium
CCTATTGAATTTAATTTACCAAAACACTCATGGAAAGATGCAGTAGATATTGATCGCGCTATTGAGATTTTTGAATCATATGAATTACGGTCTCTTCCTACAAAATTACGTTCATCATTGGGTCTGTCTCAGTTAGTTAAACCAGAAGAAGAACAAAAAAACGAAACGGTTCTTTCAGATAAAGACCTCAAGGAGACGGCTTTAAAATTATGGCTTATTGATTCGGATGAAACTGATGTTGATTTAGAAAAAATCAAAGAATACACAGGAGAACAAGACGCAGCTGAGGCTAAAAATATTATTGATCAAAAAATCACCAAAGACACCAAGGTTCATGATGTATATACCTATATTGAACAACCATTGATTTCAGTTATTACACAAATGCAAGAAAACGGGATTTTGATTGATCAAAAATTCTTTAGCGCATTATCAAAAAAATATCATACCGAATTAGATAAGCTCGCAAAGAAAATTCACACGATGGCAGGTTCAGAATTTAATATAAAATCCCCAAAACAATTATCAAAAGCATTGTTTGAAGATATGGAATTACCAACCAAAGGAATCAAGAAATCAAAAACAGGTTCATATTCAACGAATGCAAAGACACTCGAGAAATTAGAAGATGCCCACGCGATTATTCCATTGATTTCTGAATACAGAGAGCTAGATAAATTACTTTCAACGTATATTGATAACATTCCTGATATGGTGACTGATGATAAACGCTTACACGCAGAATTTATACAAAACGGAACCGTTACAGGACGATTTTCATCTCGAAATCCAAACATGCAGAATATTCCAACACGTACTGAATTGGGACGAAAAATTCGAGAAGGATTTATTAGTGCTGTGGGAACACAACTTGTTTCCTTAGATTATTCACAAATTGAATTACGTTGTTTGGCGATTCTTTCTGGTGATGAAGCTTTGATCAAAATTTTCAACGATGGTGAGGATATTCACGCTGCTGTTGCTTCATTGATTGGTGGTGTTCCTATGGATCAGGTTGATCGGGAGATGCGTCGTAAGGCAAAGATCGTGAATTTTGGAATTCTCTATGGTATGGGTATTAATTCAGTCAAAAAAGAAATGGGAACTGATCGAGCAGAAGCTCAAGTATTCTATGATGGATTTTTCACCCAATTTCCAAAAGCAACCTCGTTTCTTGAATCAACAAAGGAATTTGCACGAACACATGGATTTACTGAAACATTATTCGGACGAAAACGACAATTTAAAAATATTAATTCGAAACTTGGATTTATCAAAGCTATGGCTGAGCGTATGGCATTAAATGCACCTATCCAAGGAACGAGTGCTGATATGATTAAGCTTGCCATGATTCAAGTTAACGAATGGTTGGAACAAGAAAATAAAAAATCTGAGGCAAAATTAATCCTACAAATTCATGATGAAATTGTGTATGAAGTTAAGGATGATTTTGTAAAAGAATTTTCAGAACAAGCCATCGGGATTATGGAACAAGCCCTTAAAAAATCGTATCTCAATTACGAGTCACCAGTTCCATTGGTGGTGCATTCATCACACGGAAAACATTGGGGAGAACTTAAATAATCCTCAAATAAGCAAATATCTTTGTCGTCTACAAAAAAAGAACGCTCGTCGTATATTAGATACGCCTCGCGTTCTTTTTTCTTGTCTCCGCGATCTTCACCGTATTTGAGGATTATTTTGTTTAGTAAAAAGTCTATTTTAAGTTTTTTATATTGACCTTTACAGAGAATAATAATAAAGTGAAATTAAGAAATTTAAACAATTTAATTTATGAAACCAATATTTTTAAGTACTGAATTTATCTACCTTTTTTATTTTTCTTAATTTTTACATGTGTTTTTAAATACCTAAGTATAAAAAAATCATTTGGAAAAATTATCAATAATTTTGCTCTTATTGGGTTAACAATTCCACTGGTTTTTCAAAAATTGGTGCTAGGTGAGGTTTTTGACCTAAATGTACCTACAAAGTTGTTGTTACTTGTAACAGCAGCTACTGTCTTGCCTATGGTTCTTGTTACTCTACTGAGTTTCATCTCTTATAAGAAAGATGGTTCACAGATACTCACGTCCTATATTCGAGTTTCATTAGTAGGAGCTATATTTATTTTTATTATATTTTCTTTTAATCCTCTTCTCTTTCTGGCAATACCTCTTGGTATTGCCTTAGGATATGTATTACCTCGCGCAATAAAGGCAGCAGGAGAATATCCTACACTCTCTTAAGAAAGATACAATTTAAAACCAGATTATTTATAATTTGGTTTTTTTATTTGCTATAATGATTATATGCTATACCTCCTTCATGGAAAATCTGAACAACGTAAGGAATTTATTCGAAATTTAACGACTGAACTTTCGCTGACACCACAACATATTTACGATAATGATATTCAGTCAGTTGAAATAGAAAATCTTGTTTCCGTTCAAACAGGATTATTTGGAGATAAGGAAATGTACGTCATTCATTCATTGGCTCGAACACTTGATATCAAAAATCTCTTAGAAGGTTATGCTGAATCTGATAATATTTTTATTTTCTCCGAAGATACGGTAACCAAACCAATCACCAAAACATTTGAAAAATATAATGCAACTATTCAAGATTTTGGAAAAGAAGAAAAAATTAAAAAAAATGATTTTAATATGTTCTCACTCACCGATGCATTAGGTGCGCGTGATAAAAAGAATCTCTGGTTATTATTTCAAGACGCCTTAAAAAACGGCAGCCCAGAAGAAATACACGGTATATTATTTTGGCAAATAAAAAATCTGGCATTGGTGAAAACATCACAAACAAACCCTGGAATGAATCCTTTTGTATATAAAAAAACATCAGGATATGCGGCAAAATTCACACTAGAGGAAATTCAAAAAATGGCACGAGATTTGGTCCACATGTTTCATAATAGAGATACCTATTCGACGCTCGATATTGAATTAGAGAAATTTATTTTAAATATATGAATATACTAGAAAATACAAATTTAATAACGGGAGTAATCGGCTGGGGCTTAATTATTTCTCTATTACTTATTAATGACCGGATTAAGAAAAAACATAAGGTGAATGTTGTGGAAACTATAGATCATGTTCCTACTTTATTACCTTTTATTGGGATTGCTTGGCTATGGTCCAAGTTTCAAAAAATAAGTAAGAAAAATTATCGGAAAGAAAAAGTACTTGTGATTGGCCCAGAAATTATTTCTGAAAATTCAAAAGAAACAACTTTTGTAATGCTGGCCAGTCGAACAGGTGAGAATCGAGGAGTTGTTTATAAAAGTTCTGAATATGCAGCACCAAAAGATGATATTTGGTTACAGGGAGAAATAAATGGATTAGAGATTCTCGCTTTGGTCCATAAAAGTAATCCTCAAAAATATAAACTTAATTTTGATAATGTTCCGTCGTCACAATATTATTAAAACAAAAATTACGAAGGCCCGGCCTTCGTAATTTTTGTTCAAATATATATTTGAAATTACATAATTCCGATGATTTTAGCGATAAAGACTAGGTAAAAAAACAACATAGCAACTCCTTCCCATGGCCTAATACGATTATCAAACATCACAAATATTGCGATAAAGGTTGCAATTACCAGGAATGGTAACCCAATAGCAAATGTTGCAGGTGCGATTGCTAATGGCGTCATCAGTGCTGGAATTCCTGCAATTAACAATAGGTTAAAGGTATTTGACCCTAATACGTTTCCAACCGCCATTCCGTGGTTACCACGACGTACAGCTGCAACAGAGGTAAGGATTTCTGGTAATGAGGTTCCAAAGGCAACCACCGTAATCGTTAATGTTGATGATGAGATTTTTAATAACTCAGATACTGTCAAAATACTATCAATTAAATATTTTGCAGAAACTGATAATATACCAATACTCGCGATAATGATAAGTATATATTTCACCATATTTTTTCTTTCTCCTTTGTTTCTATTTAAATCAGCCATTTCATCTTCGTCAGTGTTGTCTGATTCAGATTTCATATTATAGATAATAAAAATAACAAAGAATACCAAGAGCGCGATTCCTTCAGTTGTAGAAATAACTTTGTCCAAGGCGAAGTATCCAAATGCCGCCATCGACATAAAAAAGAACGGTAAATCAACATCAATTAACGAGGTCGTCATTTTCAGACCCTTTTTTGCAACGACTCCAGCAATTCCTAGAATTAATAATGCATTGGCGATGTTTGAACCAATGATATTATCTGCAACGAACTCTGTTGTTCCAGCATTAAGTGCGAATAATGACGAAACTAATTCTGGTAACGAGGTTCCAACAGCAACAATCGTTGCGCCAACAATAAACGAGCTCATTCCTAATAATAATCCAATTTTCTCACTGTATTCAGTAAAGTAATCAGCTGATTTAATAAGTCCAAAGAGACTCAAAGCCAATATTCCAATCCATAATAAAATCATATGTTCATATTAACATATAATAAATATCTTTTTTTGTTATAATAATATGTATGAGATTTTTAAATAAAGGATTCACCCTTATTGAACTGCTTGTTGTCATTGCTGTGATTGGGGTATTATCAACAGTTGTTTTGGCATCTCTAAGCAGAGCTCGTGCCAAGGCAAAAGATTCTGCCTTATTGGTAAAAGGTAGGGAATTACAAAAGGCAATAGAAACATTTGCCTCTTTTGAGGGTGATTACCCAACATCAGGGTCAGTACTTAATGGTGCTGGTTTTTATGAAGCTGGTAATTGTGAAGATGATTTTGGTAGCAGTTATCATACAAATTGGTTAGATTTTGTTGCGGATATGGGTGAATATCTTCCTGAAGAATTTGCTGCTTTGGATGGAGAATTCCCTCATTGTTTCACGTATGTTGAAGATAGATATGTACCTGAATGCGGTGGTGATCCAGATTCAGGATATGCACTTTTTGCATCATTTTATGACAATGGTTTTAATTCAGTTGATAGTTTTCTTCAAGATGGTTCATATGAATTTTGTTTTCACTCCTTATAAAAAGATACTTCATATCTAACTATGAAGTTCTTTTTCTCAACAGGGAAGACCTCACTGCGCGCTAAAATTTTATAGTTACTATCCTTATGTAAAATTTTTTCCAGAATACATCTAAGGGAAATACTCAGAGAACCTTAAAATAAAAAGTATAATTCTAGGAATTATACTTTCTACTCTGTGTCCGCTCGGAAGGGCTCGAACCTTCGACCGTCGGCTTAAAAGGCCGCTGCTCTACCATCTGAGCTACAAGCGGGAATTTTTCCAAATATGTAATTACAAGGATATAGATATTTTTAAGCCAATGTTTAAAAGGTTGGAAAACAGTTCCCCGAACGGTTTTCCCTCTACAACCTGAGCTACAAGCGGAAATGGTTATTTTTATTAAATGATAATTAAAAATGTTCCACCAGGAACACAAGGTACTATAAGAAAAATGTTCAAAAAAGTCAATAAAAATTATGCATAATCCACATAGTTTATAGTAGACTTAATTTAATATGAAAAAATCAGTTTGGTTACACAATATTCGTTCAGTATATAACGTTGGTTCAATTTTTCGAACTGCTGATGCTGTTGGTATAGATCACATTTATCTTTCAGGATATACACCTCTTCCTATTGATCGTTTTGGTCGACAACGTAATGATATGAATAAAATTGCATTAGGTGCGGAACAATCAATGTCATGGTCACAATTAAAAAATATTCCAGAGGATATTACGATTCTCAAAAAAAATGGTGCAGAGCTCATCTATGTAGAACAAGATAAAAATTCTATTCAATTTGATCGCTTTACTTCAAATAACTCCAAAGAAATTGTTCTTGCTATGGGTGAAGAAACAGAGGGTTTTACTGATGAATTATTACAATACGCAGATACTATTATTGAAATACCTATGCGAGGCGATAAAGAATCATTAAATGTCTCAGTTGCCTTTGGTATTGCAGCATATTCTGTATTTAAATGAATTACAGAATATTTTAAAGAAATATGACAATAATGTATCTATGCAGATTTTTATCTCACATTTTTGAGATAAAAATTCTGTTAAGTAAAGAAAAAGCCTTACACATTTGTAAGGCTTTTTGTAATAAATTTAATTATTACTGTGTTTAGTTTTTAAATATAAGACTGTAAAAATTTCCATTTATATCACTGTGACTAAATCTTTCTCTGTCACCAAATAAATCTATTACATACAGTGAAAGATTAAATTCTATAATCTGTTCAGCAGGAATTATTTCTTGGCTTTCTACGATTATTCTATAACGTTGATTTAGTGAAAGAAGTTCTTTTCCAGGTAATGGATTCCATTCCATACTAATATCGTCATCAAAATCATTGTAATTGCTAGACAGAAATAAATCATTTTCAACAATTTCATTATCTACTATTTTTTCAAGTGTGATTGATTTTACAAATTGATTAATAGTATAATTCGAGCGATTTAATTCTAAATCAGTTTCAATTTCTTGTAAGGGTATGTTTTGAGCATCAAAAACAATTTCACCCACAGCAGTTTTGGTTCCGGGCTGAATCTCAATATTTTGATTTTCCATTCGTATTTCATTGAAATAAGCACCATCTATCATTGTTTCTTCTACAATATAGTTTTCTTCGGTAGTACAGGAAGTGAACAAGGTAATAATCGGTAATAAAAATAATAATTTTTTCATCTTTAAAATGGTTTTTGTTAATTAATTTTTGAATTTCTAATAAATATATTATAATATTATTTAAATTATGTCAATATAAAAACCACTAATAAATAGTGATTTTTTAAGATATATAACCCAATGCTGCCTTGATGCGATCACTGGTATCGGTAATGGATTCGTCGATTTTTTCGATGGCTTGGTAGGCTTGGGTTGGTGAATATCCCAATGCGACCAATGCATCAACAACATCGGTGTCGCCATCGTGAACGGTACGTTCCGTTTCGCCTGCGTAATCTTTTAATTTGTCCCGTAATTCAACACACATACGTTCGGCTGTTTTTTTACCAACACCAGGAACAGAGGTGAGGAAGTCGATGTTGTCTTTTATAATGGCCTGGTACAAGGTATCGGTCGAAGCCATACCAATCATTGCTAATGCTGATCGCGGACCAATTCCAGATACGTTTAATAATTTTTTGAAAAAATAGAGTTCATTTTTTGTTTCAAATCCATACAGATCAAAAGCAGTTTCTCGGACAATCGTATGAATAAATAATGAAATTTGAGATTGCATCAATGCCCATGTCAGGGTTTGTTCAGTAACGTAGACATTGTAACCAACATCTCGTACATCCAATACAAGAGCGTTGTCGATTTCAAAAAGAGGTTTTCCAGTGAGGTAGGTAATCATGGTATTAGTATAACAAAAAAGACCCATTATTATGAGTCTTATTTTTTATCGAGCTAAATAAAATTTTTTTTCATTAATAATAACTTCCTTATAGATAGTAGAAATATATTTTTCTTTTATACTTTTTTGGATTAAATTAATTTTAATTTCAGTATTTGGTATATTTAAAATAATTTCGTCTATATTATTATTAAGCATTTTTTCTGCTTCAGTATTTAAAATATTTTGGAAATTCTCAGTAATTTGAAAATTTTTCCCTAGTTCAAACATAAGATATTTGGGTTTTGATTTTAATTAATAATAGATACTATTTATTCTTTGTCAAATATATTTCCACATCAGATCTCATTCCTTCAATATTTAACAAATCCTTGTCTTCATAATTATGATCGTTAATAATTCTTCTTCCGTATGGGTCATAATTTTCATCAATAGGTTGACGAGCTGCATCTCCAAAGTCTAGGACAATAGGATTACCTGTTTCATTATCAATCATGACATTTCTTGCTTTTAAGTCTCGGTGGTAAATACCTTTTTCACTATGTAATTTATTTATAAAATTAGTTAACTTTTCAAAATAAATATGAGGATCAAAACTCGTTGGAAATTTTGTAGCAAATTCTTTTTTAAAAGGATCGATTACATCTTCAAGTCGAGTTGCATTATCAAAGTGTTCCATGGCGATTACTTTGGTAAGACTTTTATTACCTGTCTCATTATTTTTCATAACTACTTGAGCTATTCCTAATGGATAGGGTGTTTTTACTTCACTATCAATTCCATGTGCCTTAGACATGAAATCCATTTCCATTTCTGCCGAAATATTCATTCTTTTTTCTGCGCCTGGTTTAAACTTTTTATAACAAATACCATTTTCTTTAGTATCTTGGTATACATGAGAGAAATTACCTTCACCAACCTCTTGTTCCTTAATAAGTACCTCAAGGCAAAAACGCTGTATGTTTTCCTCAATTTTTTCTTTACCTAATGTTTTCTCTAAATTTTCTTTATTTTCTTCGACTTTCTCTCTTGGGTTAGGAGAAACATTAATATTTTCAAGTGAAAATTTCATATATAAAATAATACCATTATTTGTTATTCATATAAAGTATTATCTAATAAAATGTTAATTTTTCAGTCCATGATACTATCTCTAATATGAGCATCAAAACCCTCTTCGAAAATCAAAATCTTCTCATCATCAATAAACCCTCAGGTTTGGTGGTGCATTCTGATGGAAAAACTAATGAACCAACCGTCGTTGATTGGGTTTTAGAGAATTACCCAGAAATCAATGGTATTGGTGAAAACATGATTATTAATCACAAAGGTAATGACATTGAATTAAATCGGCCTGGAATTGTACATCGCATTGATCGTGATACTTCAGGTGTTTTGATTATTGCAAAAACTCAAGAATCATTTGATCATATAAAAAAATTATTCAAAGATCGCACGATTAAAAAAACCTACCAGGCATTGGTGTATGGTCACATTAAAAATGATTTAGGTACGATTGATCAACCTATTGGTCGTCATACAAAGGACTTCCGAATGAAAATGGCAGGCGAGCATGCACGCGGTCGATTACGCGAGGCACAAACTGAATATTCGGTTATTGAACGTTACATTGATATGAATTCAAAAAAGGATATACAAGGGCAGTATCAAAAATATACCCTTGTTGAATGTACACCAAAGACAGGACGAACCCATCAAATTCGCGTGCACCTTAAATGGTTAAATCATCCTATTGTTGCTGATTCTTTATATAAAGGAAAACGAAAACATGTATTAGGACTTGAAAGGACGGCATTACATGCCTATGGTATTGAATTTATTGATCATGGTGGCGAAAAAATCTCAGTACAGGTTCCATTGCCTGATGATATGCAACAATCAATTAATTCTTTATCTGTTGATGAATCTCATTTATAATAGATATATGAAGTCAGGTATCAAAAAACGAAGCATTATTGGAATTATTGTTGGTTTATTGGTTGCGGTTATTCCTGGGATAATGGCTTACAATCAATATCGTATTATTACAGAGGGAGATAAGGTAAGCGCAGTGGTGACAGACATCATTCCTGTCCAAACAGACGATGGTACGAGTTATAAGCCAGAATTTACTTATACATATGAAGGATCCGAAAAGACCTATCTACCGAGCTATACAGCCAGCCGCTCATTACTTCCAAAAATTGGAAGCGAACAAAAACTGTCAATCAGTGATCGTGGCGTTGCTGTTGCGTCTATCGGTATTGGATTATTAGGGCCATTGATCGGTTTCGGAATAGGGCTCCTTGTTTTGTTACTAAGTGTCGGATCCTTAATCAAGGGAGTTAAGCGCCAAACAAAAATAGCCCAACTAAAACGTTATGGTCGCAAAATTCATGTACGTTTTGCACGCCAAGAAACAACCAATATAAAAGTAAATAACCAACATGGAACGATTTTATTTTTTCAAGAAGAAGGCACGGGTCGGATCTATCAAACCCATCCAATTTATAGTACCTACTCAATTAAATGGTTAGAAGAACATTTATTTGATGTATATATTGATACGACTGATAGTAATAATTATTATGTTGATATGGAAAAACATTTTGGAGAACCGGTAGTGCATAGCTAAAAACACCCAAGGGTGTTTTTAGCTAAAGAAAAAATATTTAATAAGACTACTAATAGCGATCACACCAAAGAAAACTTCCAAAAAAACATTTGACCAATTACGATCGACATACACACGAATACCTAATAAAATCGCAGCAATAAGATTTGAAAAACCATATAGAGGACCGGTTGATTCAATATATCCCCAGGTATTTAGGGCATATGCGGTAAATAAGATAATGGTACCTAGCCATCCGATGATTTGGATGAGGGGTGATTGAGCGGTAAATTTCATTATTTCTAATATACCTGTTTATAAATCAAAAAAACAGTTGATATATATAATGTCTGTGATAATCTAAAGAACATTATGAGTAAAATAAAATCACAATTCCTACCAGAATCAGTTCGAAATCGTAAAGATCTCGACATCCGAGCCGGTGATACGGTTCGCGTAAACGTAAAGATTCAAGAAAAAGGAAAAACTCGAATTCAAGCATTTGAAGGGCTCGTTTTGGCACGTAAACACGGTGCAGAAAACGGAGGGACATTTACTGTCCGAAAAGTTTCAAAAGGTATTGGTGTAGAGCGGATTTTCCCGCTGTATTCACCAGCCATTGATTCTGTAGAAGTACTACGACGTGCAAAAGTGCGGCGATCAAAACTTTATTTCTTGCGAGATACTGTTTCAAAACATATGCGTTACAAATTGCGACGTATTACTGATATGGGAACAGGTACAGCTGATCTTCCAGATTGGGATGCAGGAGAACCTGAAATTACAGCTGAAGACATGATGGATGAAGTTGCTGAAACCGAAACTATCGAAGAAGCATCTGAAACACCAGCAGAAGAAACAAAAGAAGACGTTAAGGAAGAAGAGGCTTCAGCAGAAGAAGCAGCACCGGTTGTTGAAACAGAAGCTGATGACTTAACTAAAATCGAAGGTATTGGTCCAAAAATTGCTGAAGTATTAGCATCAAACGGAATTACTACTTTTGCAGCACTTGCTGATGCAAAAGACGAAGATACCCAAGAAATGATCAAAGATGTTCGAGGTAACCACCAGGCAGGAACATGGAACGAGCAAGCTGCTCTTGCACGTGACGGTAAGTTTGACGAGCTAAAAGAACTCCAAGATAAACTAGACGGAGGAGTTGAAAAATAAATTTTGAATTTCTTTAAAAACCAACAATCATTGGTTTTTTTGTTTGTGTTAGTGTTATTCGAACTGCTATAATTATACTATATGAGTAAAACCAAAAAGTTTAAAAATTATAATAAACATTTACGAAACTATATCCTTCTTTCACTATTGGTGAGTTTAGGTATGTTAGTAGTAACTGGATTAACGGTTATTTCATTAGCAAAACCAGATTCATTTGTGTTTGAAATTCCATTTGCTGTTCATGTGTTGGCATTATTTATTTCGTCTATGATGGCCATTATGGGATTATATTATTTCAAAACCGCTAAAAAATAATTATGACAGAAAGATTTTCTTTAAAAGATCATCTTTTCAATAAAAAGTCAGTGACCTATTTCGCTGATCTTTTTTATATGCGTGACCATTCGTTTCCTAAAGAGAAATTTGTCAAAAAAATTCTCAAAGACTTTCCAGATCTAGAACTCAAAGAACGAATTGTCCGTATACGTCAGGAATTAGAAAAAGTATTATCAAGCGATTATCAAGAGGCACTTGCAACGATACTACAAGCATTGCCACCAGAACTTGATCCAACAAAAACAGATGATGACTTTGGAGAATTTATTTTGGCACCTTTAGGAAATTTTATTGCGATTAATGGCTGTATACCAGAACACCTTACTCTTTCTTTGAATGCTTTGCGTGAATGCACGAAACGGTTTTCAGTTGAGCATGATATTCGGTATTTTATTAATGCATTTCCAAAAGAGACGTTTGATTTTCTTCAGAAAGGTGCACAATCTAAAAATTATCACGTACGTCGTTTATCATCAGAAGGATTGCGGCCAACATTACCATGGTCTATGAATATTGATCTTGATTACAAAATTCCGATAGAAATATTAGATCAACTGTTTTCAGATAGAACTCGCTATGTTACGCGGTCAGTGGCAAACCATATGAATGATATTTCAAAAATTGACCCAAATTTGGTTATTGCAAAATTATCACAGTGGCAACAATCCGGTACACAAGATTCAAAAGAAATGGAATTTATCATGAATCATTCTTTGCGAACCCTAATTAAAAAAGGGAACAAAGATGCACTTGAACTCTTAGGTTATCCACCGCAACCCAAAATAGTTATCAAAAATTTTGATCTTAAATCTCAAATCGTTATGATTGGCGAGAATTTAGAATTTTCATGTGATATTGTTTCCTTGGTATCACAAAAATTAATGATTGATTATGCTGTCCATCATAAATTAGCTTCAGGAAAAACTAATCCAAAGGTTTTTAAAACCAAAAAAGGCTCTTTTGAAAAAGGCGAAATCATCACCATTCACAAAAAACAGCCCTTTCGAATAATGACAACAAAAAAACTTTACCCAGGAATCCATCGTATGGAATTACAGATTAATGGTGTTCGGTATTCGCTTGGGTCATTTAACCTTGTAGAAGCATCATAACTCTTGGTACAATAAAGGTATTATGATTTGGTTAACAATTGGAATTATTATTTCAGCTATTGGAGGATTATTATTAAGTTTATACATCAAACAATACAAACATTCAGAGGATCACATGGTGTGTCCTCTTGGTGGAGATTGTGCGGAACTTACTTCGGGACGATTTTCTCGGTTTCTTGGTGTTTCTGTTGAAAACTTTGGAGCATTGTATTATGGGTTAATTATCTTGGTATATATTGCCAGCCTCTTTAGATCACTTCCTGAGGTCGTGCTATTAGGCGGACTATTGGTATCAGGTATTGCATTTGCATTCTCTATGTATCTAACAATTATCCAATTATTTGTTGTAAAGAAATGGTGTACCTTATGCCTTGGTTCTGCAGCTATTAGTTTCTTGATTGTGGTGCTGACATTTATGGGTTTTGAGGCTATCTTTGTTGAATTTGCCTATACTTCTCGTGATCTCTTACGATGGATTTATATTGCTGGAGTAATCCTAGGAACGGTTGCAACAACACTACATGCACGAGTATTTATTAATTTCTTAAAAGATTTTAGTATTTCAAAACCAGAAGAACGAAGACTCGAAATGTTCTCGCATACAGCATGGGTTGCATTAGGATTCTCATTTTTGGCTGGTCTAGGTCTCGTACTAACTGATCGATATCATGAATACGTTGATGCGAATTCATTTATAGTGATGCTGATAATTATGGGAATATTAATTGTTTATGAGATTGTCGTAAATATGTTTATTGGTCCAAAATTAATAAACATTCATTTTGGAAATCATCCTGAACTCGACGACCACGAACACAGCATGCAACGCAAAATTGTATTTGGTTTTGTTGGTGTTGGTATCGTTTCTTGGTATTCATTGTTGGTGCTCTCTGTATTTGATCTCTTTAGCTATTCCAGCGGCCAATTATTTATTGCTTATGGAATTTTGGTGATACTTGCAGTGGCAGTGACCATGTTGACCGAAGTAATGATTTATAAAAAATCACTTCATAGAACCTATGTTCCAATAGAGGAAACAGAAGAATAATTATAAAGGTAAAAAGCAACATTTGTTGCTTTTTAATCTAGTCAATTTTTTATGAATATGTATACTATTAATTGTCTTTGAACCACATTGAGACAACGAATATTTTATATATGGTGACTATGGTATAAGGGTTATTACTCGCAAGTATTGTATTGCGTGGTACCGGTATCACAAACCTACAGTCATCATGATACAATTTTAATTACATATGGTGACTATGGTATAACGGTTATTACTCGGGTTTGTGGTACCTGCAATTCGGGTTCGATTCCCGATAGTCACCCCAAC
>CALBVO010000049.1 GCA_937970115.1 Minisyncoccota bacterium
GAATACAAGGTAGTTGTCTTACCAGACCCTGTCGGACCAGTGATAAGAATCAATCCATGGGGTCGTTCTATGGCATAACGAATCATATCGTTTTGTTCTTTTGAGAGCCCAAGTTTATCCAACTTTCGAATTCCTTTTTGTGAATCTAGAATACGAATAACAACCTTTTCACCGTAAAATGTTGGCATAATAGAAACACGAAAAGCAATTTTACGATTTTCAATAAAGACTTGAAAACGACCGTCTTGGGGTTTGCGACGTTCATCTAATTTCATGGTTTTTGCCATGATTTTAATACGTGCAATCATAGCGCTATGTACTGCTTTAGGCACCTCGAGATATGTTGTTAATTCTCCATCGATTCGAAAACGTACTTTTACAATTTCTCCGGTATGTTCGATATGAATATCAGAAGCATTTTGTTTTACTGCATGCCGAATAATTGCGGCAACCATTTTAGTAACCGGGGCGTCTTCGGTAATTTTCTCTTCTTCTCCTTCTTTGTGATTTTTTTTATTTTGTAACTCTTGTGCTGCTGCGTCTAAATCTATATATTCTCCAATAACATCACCAATCTCACCGGTAAGGCCAGAATATTTTTTCATGAGGGAATCGTACCCTTCTTCGGTTAAAATATAAATTTCATAAGGAGTACTCGTTTCAGCTGTAATGAATTGTAAAACATTTTGAGCTTCGATATTTCGAGGGTCTAGCATTCCTACCTCTAAAATTCCATCATCAGTTATACCGAAAGCAACCATTTCATAGGTTTTAGCACTTTCTTCGGGAATTCGTTTTACAACAGATTCCTCTACGTCTTCATAGTCAATATCTTTTTTCTTTACACCAAAATACTCACTTTTAGCTTGTAAAATATCTTTATCAGAGATTCCCATATTCACAAGAACCTTTTCAATACTTATTGCTTCTTTCGTGGTTGTTTCAATAATTTCATCGACTTGATATCGATTAATGATTTCTTTTTTTACAAGCGTTTCTAGAAAATTCATAATATCTATATAATACCAAAAAAAAACTTCTTTAGGAAAGAAGCTTTTTACTTAGTTATCAAAGAACCCGGAAGGAATTGTTTGTGTAGAGTCAGGTATTATTATTTCTGTTGATGAATTTGTTTGAATAGTCACTGAATCAAATCCAATTGGTAAAAATGGATTTGGTCGACCAATTCTTACAGGCCTTGGAATTACAAATCCACTTTCAACCAATTCACGAAATACTGGGTTTTGGAAAATATCATCCTCTAGACTAATATTTTGAATACTTCCAAGAATACGTAAAATTTCCACATTAGCCAGATCAGTATTCGATTATTGTATTTGACCAAATGAACCAGAACCAATGAGACTTGATAATGAATTTGTATCAGCAGAATTATCAGTAGGATTTACTATTGAATACACCACAACCAAAGCAATAGCCACAAATAAACCAATAATAATATTTTTCATTGTTTTTTTATTCTTCATATAATTTTAAATATTATCCTTGAGCCAGTAAGTATCGATACTAATATCAAAAGTGTAGTCACTTGTATTTCCTGCTGGTGGTCCAATCGTTAATGAGCGAATGTCTGTAATACGTAGATTCTTCTCAATATCTTTTAAGAATGAGATGAACTCTTGGTAACCACCATTAATAGTAAAGTCGAGAGTAATCGTTCCGTAATCATTTGATTCAATATCAAAGCTTTGTGTTTGTTCATCACCCTCATCATCTTTAACTGCCGAAGCAGCTTCAATTTCAAGATTATTTCTATCTGCAATTCGCTCAAAATCAAGAATTAATTTAACATTATCGGCACTTTCTGGAATAAGTTTTTCTAACCGAGTAATATCTCTACTTGAGATACTGTTATATTTATCAATAAGAGAATCTCTCAACGATTGTAATTTTCGAGCATTATCCAAGACATCTTCTAATTCCGTATCTCGTTTCTGCATTTCCTGTATTTCATTGTATTGTGGTTGTACTACCAAAACGAATGTCGCAATCGAAATGATAATAACAACAAAAGAAAAAATATTTTTCATAGTAAGTAATTAATTATTGATTAAAACCTTCAAAACTAACATCTCGACCACTTTGCAATTGACTACTATTACCATCAGGAATAATAACATCTCCAGTTATATCTATATTAGGTTCATCATTAATAACGGTTCTACCAAATTTAACAAGCTCAGGGTTTATAGTAAATTGTAATGCAAATCCAATTCTCCCAGCTTCTGTTTTAGAAAAATCAGAAAAAATATGGTTTTGGATATATTGATTATCTTCAAAAACATCTGATTGTTGTGCAATTTGAAGATAGCCACGAGCTTCACCTGATATATTTACATCAGCCCCATCTCCTCCGAGAGTTACATCAAAATCAGAAAAACTTACATCAGGTAATGTCGATTCAGCGAGCGACTCCAAGAAATCAGAAATAGCAACATGATTATTTAATAAATGAGTTCCAGCCTGCAATCTAATATCTAATTTTTTAAGCTCTAATATTACCGCCGGTTCAAAAGCCTTTTCTGAGCGATTTATTGAATCAATCCGAGAATTAACAACGGCTGCTAAACGTATTTTGAAAAGATAAACCCCAGCAGTTGTTAAGACAGCTGTAACAAATAGAAGGAGTGCTATAATCCCCAAAAGACTACGAGCTGCTTTTACTTTTTTTGATTCTGGTGCTTTGGCACCGCTGAGATTTTTCTTTGGAATAAATGTAGTTTTAAATTCTTTATCCATATTATATATATTATAGTTCTTTTTAATAAAAAATGGAAAGCCTACTCAACACCCTGTAGAGCTAGTCCCACAGCAACGGCAAATTCTGGTCCAGCATCTTCGAGCACTGCACCAAGAAAATCTGGAGACATAGCTTTTGAAAATGGATCGGAAAAGACTGTTGTAATGTTATATTTTGATTCAAGCTGTTCTCTAAATTGCGGAAGGCGTGCACCACCACCTGTGAGAATAATTTTGCTGATTGGTTTTTTATATTCTTTTTCAAAATCAAAAATTACATTTTGAATTTCTGAGAAAATATAATTCACTCCTGTTTGAATAATATTATATGCTTCTGAATGAGGATGATTTTTATTTAAACCAACCTCTTTCTTGATTTTTTCTGCTTCGATAAACTCCATCTCCAAGGATTTTTGCAATGACGAAGTAAGATAAGCAGATCCTCGGCTAATTGCTCGGAATTTTCGCACGACACCATGCTCAACAATACTTAAACGAACCCCTGATGCACCGAAATCAAGCATCATAACGGGTGACAATTCGTGCTTAAATGAACCACGCACAGCACTGAAGGTTTCAATTTCATATCGAGTAGACGAAAACTTTGCTAATTCCTGAGAAACTATATTATAGCGCTCTACCACCTCGTTACGTACAGCAGCAACAAGAACATCAACATCCTTTTTCTTTTCAGAACCAAAAACTTCGTCTTCTCCGTAAATTTCTTTATCAGGGATAATCCACCAATCCAATGAGACCTCTGTTAATGGAACAGGAATATACTTTCGAGCTTCATTTTGCACAACACCGGCTAGTTCACGTTGAGCTAATGAAGGAACCTTCAAAATAAAAATAAGACTCGTAGCAGAAGAAACAGAAATAAGAGCATTTTTAGCTGTTACATTTGCTTGCTCAAGAAGGTTTTTTAAGGCTTCGGTTAGTTTATTTATTTCTAGATTTGTTAATTGACCAGCAACACCATTTTCTGGATCCTGATATGGTCCGAGTGCGACTTCTCCATATGTTTCTAGTAAGATACGTCCCTTTTCTTTTTTTAATTGAACGGTCTTAATCGATGAAGACCCAATATCAATCCCAACATAGGTATCACCTTTTTTTGAAAAGATACCATTTAAACTCTCTATAAAACTCATACATAAAGTATACCACATATGATATATGATAGACTAGGAAGATATGAATCTTAGGTATATTATTAATCTTATTCTTTTTCCCTCCATCTACTCAAGAAAATACCTTCAAAAAATACATCAAGCGCCGGAGCCTGAGCAGCGCCATATCTATTCTCTCTTTGATTACCATTCTAAGAAAGGGAAATCATTAATTTATGCAATAAAATCAAAACGCGATTATATTAGAGATGTTTTAGTGGCAAAAGAATTAGCTTATTTGATACAGGATTTTTTAAGTGAACAATCAATGTATGCATATTTCTTGCACCCAATAATTATTAATATACCTCTACATAAAACACAGAAAATAAAAAGAGGTTTTAATCAAACTGATATTATTGCTCGAGTTTTTGCAAAAGATATACAAGGACAATATAGAAAAAATATACTCATAAAAAACAGAGCAACTCGAAAACAAGCCTTACTATCATCAAAAAAAGAACGGCAAGATAATGTACGTGGGTGTTTTACAGTTCGAGATACTAACTATAGAGATATATATCAAAAAGATATTATTATTATAGATGATCTTATTACTACAGGATCAACCATTAATGAATGTCGAAATCTCTTACTGCGACATGGTGCTCGGAATGTGATTGCAATAACTATTGCTCATTAATCACGATGATATGGGTGACCTTCATTAATAGTACATGCGCGATATATTGCCTCTAGACCCAACATCATAGCGACATCATGAGGAAAAGTTAATCGAGATAAAGATATTGCAAAATTAGCTCGTTCTTGTATCGCTATAGTATGTCCTTTTGCCCCCCCAATTACAAAACATAATTTTAATCCTAATGTTTTTTTATTTTCTAAAAAATCTGCAAATTCATAAGACGAGAATTCTTTTCCTTTTTCATCGAAAATAATACAAAAACTGTTATCAATATTTTTTAAAATTTTAGCATCAGTGTCTTTATTTTCTTTGACATGAATAAGTTGAATATCTACAAAACGTGACAGGCGTTTTGCGTACTCTTTTATTCCTTCTTTCGTAAAAGAAAGATGGGGTGAACCAACTGTTATAAATTTTATTTTCATAAATACAGTATAGCAATCCTGTTTTTAAAGAGCTATATTAAGTACTTTTAAAAAACATGTAATGATATATAACACTTGCAAGTTCAAACTAATCCTTTTACACTGATTGTATTATGTATTTACTTTTTAGCGATATTAATGAAAAAAATAAAACGGAGGCAATTAATTCACTCATTAAAGATTCTACTGCAACACCAGCCTTCTTTTTTTTAGTCATTATGTCGGTCTTAATGGCGAGTTTTGGGTTATTAATCAACAACGCATCAGTAATTATTGGATCAATGCTTATCGCACCAATCCTATCCCCTATTTTATCAATGGCACTCGGGATTACGCTTGGTGATAACAAACTTATAAGGCGGTCATTTACGACACTAAGTAAATCAATTTTATATTCCGTTGGATTATCAGCACTTACCACTTGGCTATTATGGTCTGTTGTAGGAGGTAAGGAATTAAAAGGAATCTTAAACCCTGAAATTCTTTCAAGAATTGAACCTAATATTGTCTATTTATTTATTGCTATTGTAGCTGGTTTAGCAACAGCGTATGCACGCGTAAAACCAGAACTAAATGAAGCCTTACCTGGAACAGCTATTGCCGTAGCACTCGTACCTCCAATCGCAACCATTGGTATTGGAATTGCATTTTTACGTCTTGATATTATTTCTGGTGCACTGTCATTATTTATTCTTAATGCTATCGGTATCATTGTTGCTTCAATGTTTATGTTTTCGATGATGAATATTTACTCACGAAAGAAGATTGTAGCAACATCAATAAAGCAAGCTGAAAAAGAACACGAGGAAATCATTAAAAAAGCCAGACAACAAAAACAAAACAAATAAAAAACCTCGAGGAAGAGCGCTCGAAGTATCTAGATCATTGGTAATACAATCAAAAAAACAACTCCCCACGAGTTGTTTTTTAACACGAAGCATTTAAGGCAGCTCGTGTATCAGGGCCAACAATACCATCAATCTTTTCAAGATTAAGGAATCGTTGCATACGCTTAATAGCGGCATCTGATATTGGGCCAA
>CALBVO010000050.1 GCA_937970115.1 Minisyncoccota bacterium
AGAATGATTTTTTGGTATTGTAATGAAAAAACAACAATTTACATTGTTGTTTTTATAATAGTTCTACTATGGTCATCATTAATAGATAATCCTAAATGTATTGGTTTGGGAATATCAATACCTTGTACCATTTCTGGCCATTCAATCAGAATCAGATTGTTTGGATCTGCTATAATTTCCTTCAAACCGAGATACTCGAGATCCTCTTTTTTCTCAAGTCGATAGGCATCAATATGAATCATTTTTTTAATCCACGAATGATTATCAATCGTGTATTCTTTTTGAATAACAAATGTCGGACTGGTGATAGATTCAGTAATACCCAATAATTGTCCAATTGATTGAGTCAGTGTGGTTTTTCCAACACCCACTTCACCTTGCAAGGTAATAATCGTCGCCTCTGATTTTTGCTCTAAGGCATTCATCAAATTACTGGTCCATGTATGAAGTTCATCAAGGTTATTAATCTGGTATTTCATATCAAAACTATAACGCAATCACATAAAAAGAAAAACACCTTTCGGTGTGATTCTGTGACCTAAAACATAAGGTTCTTAAGTGAGTATATATTTGGAAATACTCTGGTAGTACTAACCTCGATTAGGTTTATATGGTGTGTAATGTACCTCTTGGCTTGGTTGCTGTGGTGCAGCTGGTGCCATAGGTGCATTATTATATCCAGTAGGTTCTCCATACATTGGAGGCTGTTGCTGTGGTGCAACATAGCCATTATTGTAATGGGTTTGACCACCATAGTTTGATTGCCCAAGATAATTTGGTTGGTATCCACCACTCATATATGCTTGCGCTCGCAATTCTTCACGCTCGAGGTATAGCCATCGTGCTACGAGGAAGATAATAAACAATCCGAGTAAAATAACCAGCCACCCTAGGAAAGTGATATTTGTTAATCCAAATACTGAGGCCGTTTGTCCTGCAATACGTGTTCCATATTCATCAAGATCAAAATCTCGTGCATTTTCCTGAGCATCATTTACTGGATTATCATACGCTAATTCAGCTTCAGCTGTAAGTAGGTTCCCGATTGTACCACGTCCTACAACCCCAGAAACGGTCATTCTACCACTATCTCCTGATTCGTTATCTTCTGCATCAACTCCATCTAGCTCATCAATAGTGAAATAAATAGTATTGGTATCTGCATCAAGACGCCCTCGTGAGATATTGGTGATTTGAATTTCATTTGGCATTACAACCTTTAGCCCAAGATCCTCTAGATCAAGTTCAGAAATATTTTCCCATTCGATAACATATTCAACATTATCACCTCGTGTAACCACGTCTTCATCATTATCAATTTCAAGTCGAACCAATGATAGTCCAAGACCAAGTGATAAGAGGTCAATTTCTGTTTCATCTTCTTCTACAACGGTTACAACAGGTGGTCGCGGTGTTGGCCCAGGACCTCCTATTCTGATAGTACCTTGTAAGGTATTAAAACATTTAGTTGCACCCCGGTCAGTTCCAAATTGTGTTTGGATAACTGCACGTACACAATATTGTGTATTTGAGGCAAGATTCGTAAAGTTGTGTGTACATGAACCAAAACCGTTTACATTATACGTTCGTGTTTGCTTCCCAAGACCAGCTGTACGCCCATATTCATACCAACATGTTGCATTTGCAGCGTTGGCTACATACGTTCCATTTAGTATTGCTGAATTTGTTTGAATGTTCGTTGGATCATCGGTATTAATTACCGGCTCTATCCCTGATGGAATAGTCGATCCTTGTGTTCGGAATGATCGTGTCGGAGCACATCCTTCAGTTGTACATGCTCGATACAAGTAAGTTGTATTTGATGTTAAGCCACTTACTCGTTCACAGAATGAACCTTCTCGACGTTGTCGAATTGGTGTATCGGTGAATGAATTTTGATTTGATCGTCGGAATTGGATCCATGTTTGTTGTGATGAACCATTATCTTCTTCGAGTGTTCCACACATTTCTGCTACCGTTTGAGTAACATTTCGCGGAGAATCGGTTCGAATTTCAATATTGTTGTTACGTGGTCTATCATCATCAGTATCAAAACGTTCAACATCACCACATACTAACCGATCATCATTGTCGTTATCTTCATATTCAACACAAATTCGGAAATAATATGTTTCATTAGTGTTAAGGCCGTTAACATCTAAACTAAAATCATCCCTTCCATCAAAATCGTTTTCAACACGTTCTTTTTGGATTCGGTCTCCATCTTCATCGACGTCTGAATATCGATTTTCATCTTCTACGTCTTCGATATCACTCTCGTCTGTTCCCCAAACAAAGAATACATCTCCATCGTTGAAATCATTCATATCAATTTCACCGTTCAATTCTGCTGAATCTTCATCAACATCACGTTCGTCTTCTGTAATAGCTACAGGATCTGAACCATTGTTTATTACTCCATTTGAAGAAGTAGTGAATGACTCCTCGTTACCTTGATCATTTCCGTCTTGGTTAAATCCACAAGCAACATAGTAGTATTTTGTATTTGCCTGAAGTCCAGTTGCGTTTGCACTGAAATTACTTGTAGCATCTAATGAATTATTAGCATTAACTAATGTTCCTGTATTACAACTTACCCCTGAAAATGTTGAGTAGGCAAATGATACATTAACATTTTGACCGTTTGTTAGTCGTCCATTCAATGTTGCAGAATCATTATCTAGATTTGATTCAGGTTCAGTAACAACGTTTACTCCAATAGGCGTTACCACATCTTCATTATCAGTTTGAAAATCTTGGATATTACCTTGGGCTGTTTCGCCGTCTTGGCTCATACATGCTCGATAAAAATATCGTGTACCAGAATTTAATCCATTTCGCGTTACGTTAAATGAATCGTTGCTGTCATATGATCCAGAAACATTTACTCGTTGAGATGAAGAGCTACATGATGGGTTTGAACCTGTCGTTAGTGCAAACCAAACTGTTGCAGTATCCCCTTGGTCTACTCGCCCATGAAGGCGTGCTGAGGTTTCTCCAACATTTTGTTCAGATTGAGTTATTACAGAAATTGGATCTGTTGTTGGGTTACTAGGTTCGTCAACTTCAGTGTTAGTAATTCGGTATTTTATAGCAATACTTCCTTGTGCACACCAACCACCAGCTTCTGTAGAGAGGGTTCCAA
This sequence comes from Minisyncoccota bacterium, assembly GCA_937970115.1. Classification (GTDB taxonomy): domain Bacteria; phylum Patescibacteriota; class Minisyncoccia; order Phycocordibacterales; family UBA1006; genus UBA1006. Next base: position 3,146 of record CALBVO010000050.1, read on the forward strand.
TATCAGTTCCTGTTCCTGTAAACACATTACTGCTTCGGCTCAATGGTACATAGTATTGATACGCTGGAACATTAGGACAGATATCATCATTTCGACCGTCTCCATCTCCGTCTTCTCCGTGTTCGTTTTCTAAATGACCAGTAACAGCCTCAATACGATACGAGCTCGGTAGGTTTGTTACTCGTACAGAATCTCGCACATCGCTTGTTGCGTTTTGAGCACTTAAACGTGTTCGAAAGGTATAGGTTGAGCTTGTACCATTTACATCTTTTGTTTCGTAATGGCCTCGCGCACCGTTAATCGGTTGCGTTGTGTTTCGTTTCGTCATGTAATCAGTAAAAACCGTTACCATCATCGAATCTCCTGGATTTGAAATATTTGCAGATACTTCGGTATCGTATCCACCACATTCGTCACAATCTCCCAAAGCAATAGATGTAATTCCTGTTGTATCGCTCGGGTTTGTGTCAAACTGTGCAGCATCCGCAAAAACAGCACCACCAACAAGCATGGTTGCTACTACAAATGTTTTTAGAATTGTTGTAATAAATTTTTTCATAATATATTGAATAGAATAAATAATATGTGTGATTAATAGAAATATAATATCATATTATTATATTTCTGTCAAGTATTTTCATACTCAAGTTTTAATGTGTGCACATGAAAACTTGATAATAAAAACAATAATGTTTTTGAAATATTTAATTTTAGTAAGAGAGCATAATAGGTATGAAGGGGTTCATACCTATTATATATCTCTTAATAGGTTAAGTTAATACGTTTATCCGCCATTTGGTGATCCACCCCTATTATAACCAGCTGTTTCAGTAGAATCGCTTGAGCCAGAAAAACTATTTAAAGCTGCCTTTCCACCGAAATAGAGCCCCGCAAGACTCAATACATCAGTACCAATGGCTACACCTGGTGCAACTTTCCAATTAAACCCAAAAGTTTTTGATAGAAGTGACTCCCATTGAACTGGATTTTTGATATTGGTAGTGTCATTATTACTGTTGTTATTTACAGCGTTAATATCAGCACCTATGTTACCTGTGATTGGTGCTGGTGGTTTTTCAATATACCCAGCATTCATCAAACCTTGTTTTACGCGACCAGAATTTTTAGATGAACCAAATTCTTCTACACTATCAAAAATTATTGGAGAACGCTTTTTTTCATAAAAATGGTTATATATTATAATAAATACTACCTCATGGGTAATACGATTAAAACAACCAGCAAGATATCGATACCCAGTCCATGTATCAATAATAGCTAAATGACTATTACGATCTGGGTCTAATAACATTAGAGAATGTCCTTTGTATTCAAATAATCGTGTCCTTGTTGAATTAGGATTTAATTCGACTCCAGTGCGATGATGTTCATTACCCTTGGGTCTTTCGTACTTGAATCGACCTGTAGGGTCTACGGCGTGTCCGTTTTTAAGTAACTCTTCTGCAAAAACAATTGCGCCTTTACCTAAAGTTTTTTCGATTTCTGTGTAACTTGCTTTTGGGAATTCATTTCCTGTTTTAGACTCTATTTCAGATTCATGAAGTGATTGTGCATAAGATATTTTAAAAATAAATAAACATGCCATTAATAAAATTGTATTTCTCATTTCGTTAAATTTTTAAATTTTCTAAATTAAAATTATCAAATAATTATAGTTTTGTCAATTATTTGCTAGGGTTTTTCCACATCATTCTTCAAAAAAAGCCTCAATAATTCGAGGCTTTAAAATATGTATCGTCTTAATATAAAGTAGATCTTCTTTTTGTATATGTAGTTGATCTTTTTAATTGAGAGCGATATTTTGTTGCTACACGATATACACCATGAGAACGAGAATTTCTCGTTATTGTTGGTGTAGCGTTAGCTCTTGACGACGTATACACAGGTTGCGTAGGTCGTCTTGATGTTTTGACAGTAGTTCTCTTCGTTGAAGGGATACGCGTGGCAAAACTACTACGTCCTGAATTTACAGAACCATTCTCATAACCACCAGTATTTACGATGCTTTGAGGGCTACCTGGTCTATTATAGCCACCTTGGTTTGATGTTCTCTGGTTTTCAATGGTGGTTTGCAATTTTTGACGCTTGGTCAAAAAATATGTTGCTCCGATCTGTAGACCAGTATGAAATAATCTATCTGCTGCTACCTTACCACAATCAGCCCGTTCATCCTGTGTTAATTCAGGAATCCAATCAATTTCCGGATAATCAGATTTAATATTATTTAACCTTTTATTAAATCCAGCAACCCCACCATTAATACCAAGAAATGTATTACAACTATAATATTTGTCTTCCATTCGAGAATATTTTATCAACCCAGCTTGTAAACGCATTTGGTTAATCGGTTGCTGATCAGGTATATCCTCAAAATAAATTTGGTTATTCTGATTTAAATCAGGATCACCACCGGGTGCTGGTCTTGTTGTCACATCTCTGGCAATAATTTTTGTTTGAATAAATGGTTCAATCATTTCAACAACACCACCGTTACCACAAGCATCAACCGTTCCTGTTGATCTCATGATTCCGGGAGTTGTTGTTGTAAACGTCGACCATTCATTTTTGGTAAACCAAATATGGTGCCCTCTTGCTACGGTCATCCAATTTCTGTTTAATGGACCGTACTCATTTTCAAAGAATTTTATTCTAAATTTTTGAACAAGATCTGGACGATCCCAACCAATAACATAAATTTTTTCTCCATTAGTTTGCGTATACCAACCTGTTGGAGTGTTATTGTTATATATGGATTTAGATATTGGTCCATTAGATTTTTTAGCCCAATGATATCCAACATGAACATTTTCTGTTGTCCCAGAATTAATCTGAGCATGAACAGTAAGGGTAATAAACAATGCGATAAACGCGATAAATAAATTTTTCATTTGTAGAAGGTTTTAATTAAAAAATTATCAGTAACACCTTGTTACTGACTCTTTTCTATGGGCGAAATATACACCCAGAGAAAAGAGTCAGCTCACAGTATCACCACGAACCTTCTACGAAACGTAGTAATATTCAATTATGAATGAACTGGCTTAATATTTTCAAGCCTTGACTCTGATATAAATATATCATGTAATTAATTATTTGTCAAGTAAAAAACCACTTCTCATGTGCATTAGAAGTGGTTTGTTTTTGTTGTTTTAAATTTTCGTGTTTACCATTCTCCCTTTTTCCCTTGAATAGGATTTAGGAATTCACGGTAACGTATTTCATCTAGCCAAATTTGTGATTCAGGAACTGTACTAATGATATGAGTATCAAACTCCTTTACAAAATAATTACCAGCAAAATCTCGAGCATATCCCTTTTTATCAATAACATACTCTGAGATATATTCGGGCATGTCTTTTTTCTTTAATACATCAATCATATAACCACCAGCATTTAATTTTGTGTTTTTATTAACAAATCTTAATTTTTTGTTATCATCACGTATTAAATATTGTATATATGTTCTAGTAATATTTGTTTGGGCATTATGCCTTTCAACTCGATTAATAATATAACCATTTTTTAATCCAATACCTGCGTTTCCCTCAAATGCTTCACCTATAATCTCTCTCTCTTCATGAATGAGATCAAGTAAAATAAGAAATTTTTGTGATGGAACCAAATTATACATTAGAGAAATTGAATCTTGCTCTGTATAGCCAGGTTGTGATTTTTGGCGTTTTTCTAAGCCATAGCGAGCAACCACTGACACAGGGGCAAAACGATAATCATTGTATGTACATGATTTAATAATAGCCTTTGCACCCGCAGGCATATCTACCTGATTTCGATAAAATAAGTGAATACCATTTTCTCTACCATAGGACTCATCAGATGAACTATATCGAGTTAAGGTAAATTCATTTTTTGAGTTTACTTTTGATCCTACTAATTTTTCTTCTGTTAAATCAAAACTATCAATGGTTTTTTCATTAAATAATCCAACATGCAGATTATTTTTTTTTAGAGGTGATGGTGGAATGTTGCTTGATCCACAAGAAACCAACATAATCGATGCCCATACGGCACATACTATTTTTTTCATTTTATTTTGTTTTTATGCCTACTGGCGTTTGTTTCTAAGTTGAATATACCAGTTTTAAAATTATTGTCAATATAAAAAGCCTCTCCTTGTGGAAAGGCTTTTAAAAAATATATAGTTGTTAATCACACTTAATAGGTGCTGGTGGTGATTGCGTACCGTCAATTGGGTTTGTAATCCCGGCTTGAGAATCAATTACTCTAATACTACAATTGAATAATGCATTAACGGTATACAATTTTGTTGTAACCAATATATCGATTATTGTTATATTCTCGTCTGCGATTGCTATATTAAGACTGGTTAATGGTAATGACCATTTTCCAGGGCTTACCAAATTCCAACTCGTAGCATTTGCAGCATTTGGGTTTGCAACACCATCAATACCAATCGTTGCAAAATAATCCCATGGCTTACTCCCATTATTATCCTGACTATCATTTTCAAAAAAGAATAATAAGTCTGAAATAGTTCCTGGTCCATTTGATCTAAAAGAAAAATTTGTAGCAAATGTTTGTGAATTTTGACCAGACGTGAGAGCGCTTCCATTTCCATTATCAATATCAAGGTAACTATTATTTGCAGTAGTGACTACTCCTGCTGAAAGTTCTATTGTCTTGTAGGTAACATTATAAACAACACGAATACCTTGCGACCAACCATCTGATACAATAGATCCAGTTCCAATCTGAGCACCTGTTGGTGCTAATGTTTCAATATAGGGACTATTTGGATCACCAGGAATGGTCAATATAATATTAACATCTTGATTGCCATTATTAATATAATTATAGTTTAAGGTTACTGTTTTATTCGTCACCGTTGGATGTATATTAACACTAAGATTACTACTTGAAGCCGTTGTTTCATAAAAATGGGCTGTTTCTCCCTCGAGATAATAACGTACAACATTAGTAGTCCCGAGTGTTCCAGTGGTTACTATTTCGGAAAAATTAAAATTACGACTAGTATTCACAATAAGTTGTGAACCTAATTCGATAGTTCCATCAATATTGAACCACTTAACAATAATATTACTTGGGCTAGATGAAATAATTCCAGTACCATTCAGAGTGAATTGCTCTGGTCCAGGATTACTTACATCGTGACTCGACATAATTGCTGAGTTTGATACATCTAATTGAAATTCGATATCAATTGAAGTAACCGGGTTACCGGCGCTATCCACGATAACATTCCCTGATTCATCCTTAAAAATAAAGGTGGGATTATGTATATCGAGATTACTTACAATCATTTTATAATCTACATTTTTTTGATCTACCTCGGGGATTGGACCAAATGCCAAGGTTCCTTTTGTTCCAACTAATTTTGGATTAGTAAAGGAATCTCCTTGGGGAACACCATTTAGGGTTACTTGCATTGACAAACGTTCTTGGTTTGAAGGGGCCGTACTGGCGATAAAATTAATTGTACCAGCAAATGCTTCCTCAGTAGAACTCGTTTGGGTCAAGGTAATTGGACCTACTGAATACGGTGCTTTTGCCTTATCTTTTGTGTCATCGTTCTCGTTAGTACATTCAAGAATTACGAGATTTGTATTACGGCTATCTGGTTGATTATCGAGACGATCGTCAGTAATAATAACCGTTGCAAATACTGCATTAGGATTATCAAAATCTAAGCACGTAATTTCTTTTTCTGCCCTATATTCATTTCCACCATTAGATATTAAATCAAATGGGATAAGAGAACTCTGAGGAAATCGTATTGAAATTCCCTCTGGATTATGTGCTATATTTGCAATAAGCGTGCTGGTAAATGTACCATCAAGGTTCTTTTGTATAAGCAAAATAGGATCACTCTCGAATTCTGGAACGGCTACTGAATCATCAGTACTGCAAGCAGTTACCAAAGTTAAAATAATTAGCATGAGAAATAAGTTAATTGTTTTCATTGTGCATGAGTTTTATATATTATTGTGAATGTTGCGTAAGTTATCCTTACATAGTTTGAAATTAATATACTATATAAAATATTTATGTCAAATAATTTTATGAGGTATGGGTTTTCATTATAGAGTTTACATAAAACAAAAAACCACCTATATGGTTATTTTTTGAATATCATGATGTTCAATCTCTTCTCGAACACGACGTAATTTTTGTGACATATCAATTGTGCTATCTCTGTTTGCATGAGTATGTAATTCGTCTAGATCCCCTGCAATTCGTTTAAATGTTTGATGGGTGTCTGCGAAATTATCTTTTTCATCAAAGACCTCTGGTGCATTTGATTGTTTAAGTAATTGATTAATTGTTGTATTGAGTTTTTTAATATCTTCTGCAATATCTTTTTCTGGATTTAACCTTTGTTCATTTTCCAGCTTCCGAAGATAATCAACTAACAAGGAAATCTCTAAACTCTTGTTATTAAATAAGGCATTTGGATCTATGGGTTTCGGTTCAAATATTGTTGCGGAATTTTCTGTAGAAACATCTTTATCTATCTTTGTAAGATTATTAATATAAAGATCGACAACTTTTCGAACCTCATCTAAGCTCGTTGTGCCTCTCAGAATTTTAATAACACCGTCTTCACGCATATTCAGGAGTCCTTGTTTTTCAGCAATATGTCTCACTTCTTGTTCTGATGGTGACTTGTTTAATAATTCTTCGATATATTCATCAGTAATAATTGCCTCAAAAATTCCAATTCGTCCCTGGTATCCTGTACCATTACATTGCACGCAACCACGGCCTTTGGTTAACACGATTTCCTGTGTTTCAGAAAGACCATATTCATGAATAGGTTTCCCGTTTCGCACTGCCTCGTTTAAAATGTCACGAATCAATTTTTCATCTTTTGGTTCAGGTGTATATTGCTCTTTACAGTGTTGGCAATTTTTTCTCACCAAACGTTGCGCTAATGATACTGACAATGCGGCAGCCAAAATCTGAGGTGAAACACCCAAATCAATGAGCCGTGGAATTACTCCAGCCGCACTATTTGTATGGAGCGTTGAAAGAACAAGGTGACCTGTCAATGAAGCGTTCACCGCAATATTAGCAGTTTCCCCATCACGAATCTCACCTACCATAACAACATCTGGATCCTGACGTAAGGCAGCCCGAAGTCCAGATAGGAAATTATACCCCTTGTCTCGCTGGACTTGTGTCTGACTAATACCACCCAAATGATATTCAATAGGGTCTTCAATAGTTAGGATTTTTACTTCAGGATTATAAACATGATTCATCAACGAATATAAGGTTGTTGTCTTACCAGAACCAGTCGGTCCAGTTGTCAGAATCATTCCATTTGGTTTTTCAATTTCTCGCATGAGAATTTCAAATAACCGAGGTTCAATACCTAAATTCTCTACTCCTACATTAATACCATCAGGATTTAAAATACGCATTACAAATGATTCACCATAAGCGCTTGGAATTACTGAAACACGCACTTCGATTTCCTTATCATCATAATCAATAGTAAATCGACCATCTTGTGCATTTTGTGTTTGAGTAATTTTCATTTCTGAAAGTAACTTAATACGAGAGAGAAGTTTTTTATATGATTCTGGATCAAAGGTCGTAATATCTTGCAAGACTCCATCTTGCCTGAAACGAATACGAACCAATTCGTCCTGGGCTTCAATATGAATATCAGACGATTTTGTTGCAATCGCTGCTCCAAAAATTATCTCCATGAGTTGAGTTGTTTGTTTTAAACTCTTGCTCGTCAAGACAGCGTCAAATGCTGTTTTAATATCGGCATTTGTTTTAATATCACGAGCAATACGTTCAAGTTCTTTTGCCGAAATATCAAGTAAACCACCACGAGAACTAAGAGCCTTTGAAACATCAGCATAGCGACCCCAGGCCTTGTTTAAGCTACGTGTTGAAATCATATATACACCAAGATTATAGTCTTGGGATAATTCATCTAGAACTTTTTTTGTTTTTGAAAGATTTGGAGATTTAACCCCTACATAGAGATCCTTACCAACAATTTTAAAAGGTGCCAAAAGAGCATGACGTGCATCTGCTTCAGGTACAGTAATTAAAGCATCCGTCTCGATAGTTGTCCCACCAAGATCAATATAAGGAAGATCAAACTTTTTCGAAATACGTTCAACAAAAGACTCTTCTTCTTTGTTTCTGATTTCTTGAATTTTTTTTGCTTGTCGTGTGTTATCAAAGTTCACCATAATACTATCAGTATACCGCAAGTCACATATCAAGGCATCTTTATCCTTGTATATACAATAAAACACTCATTATTATGAGTGTTTTATTGTATATACCTTTGAATGCATTAAACTCTAAACAAGTCAGAAATAAAACTTTAAAAAATAAAGGATGACCGGGCTTCAACGAGATATTCAGGATGGTCGCTACCAGGGCGAGTCCCAAATATTCCTATCCGCAAAGCCAAATTCGCGAGATCTGATTAATTTAGAGATTAATATTCTCAAAGGTTTTTTATTAAGTTATCTACAATTTATCATATGTGATAAATTTGTCAAGTTAGTTTTCCACATACACAAAACTAAGATATTAGAAATATAACATGTAAGATATATTAGACCTAGTCTGGGTTGTGTATAATATGTGAATAAGGCTTTTTTGTAAAGTACTTTTTATCAATGACTATGAAAATATCATAGTGTCAAAAAATATGCAAGTATCTGTGATCTGTTTTAAAATACGTTATACTATTGATATATGTCAGATATTCCAACAACACAAATTCTCGATCCACAACTACGACCCAATACATGGGATGAATATATTGGTCAGCAATCAATAAAAGATAACCTCCATATATTACTCACTGCTGCAGCTGGGCGGAAACAACAACCTGAGCATCTTTTGTTTTATGGTCCACCTGGACTGGGTAAAACTACCCTCTCACACCTCATCGCAAAAGAAATGAAGGCTGAAATTAAAATAACCTCAGGCCCAGCTATCGAAAAGGTTGGTGATCTTGCCAGCATCCTCACCAACCTCGCATCAGGAGATATTCTCTTTATTGATGAAATTCATCGATTAAATACCAATATCGAGGAAGTCCTCTATCCAGCCATGGAATCAGGGGTGCTCGATATTATTATTGGTAAAGGTCCATCAGCCCGGACTATTCAACTAGATTTACCGCCTTTTACATTAATTGCGGCAACAACTAAAATTGCGAGTCTTTCTGCTCCATTACGTTCACGTTTTTCTGGAGGAGTATTTAAACTCGAATTTTATTCTCATTTAGAAATGGAACAAATTATTTGCCAATCAGCCGCTAAACTCGGTATTGAAATAACTGATAGTGGTGTTCATGCGATTGCAGGACGAAGTCGTTCAACACCACGAACAGCAAACTATTTTCTCAAACGCGTTCGTGATTATGCCGAAGTTCATAATGAAACTATTAGTGAAGACGTGGTTCTCAAGTCACTCGAGATGATTGGTATTGATGATATTGGTTTGCGGCAAACTGATCGACAAGTATTACTGACTATTATTGAAAAATTTAATGGAGGACCTGTGGGCGCAAAAACTATTGCAACCGCAACTCACGAAGAAATTGATTCAATTGAAAATGTCATTGAACCGTATTTGATTCAAAAAGGATTATTGGAACTCACACCACGTGGACGAGTTGCAACCAAAGAGGCGTATGATCATTTTGGGTTGGAAAATTCGTCGAAAAAATAACCACTGTTTTTACACAGTGGTTTATAATTACTTCTAATCATTTCTAGTAAAAAATATAATCATCGTCATAATTAATAAAATAAAAAAAAATAAGAAAAATATTTGTATGGTGTTTACCAAAAAATGTTTTTGGTGGTATACCTGTATGACGCTCTGTTAAACTGAATGTCATGTATTTCTTATCTTTATTCTTCAACGCTTTTTTTGCTTGAAAATAAGATCCATAACTTACCCCGAGCTCTATTCTTTTCCCATCAGGTCTAACTAAAAGAAGGTTATGGTCAATGCTTTCATTAGTTTTATATTTTTGTTTTGTTATAAAAGCACTTTCTACTTGAAAAGTCATAAGGTGTTCTTCATTACCTTTAAACAATCCAATAATCAAAAGTATAAAGAAGGCTAAACACAAGTAATAAATAGTAAAAGAAATTTTTTTCTTCATTATTATAATTTTTAAAGATTTCTATTAAATTAAATCATAAAAAATATATTTTACAACAACTTGCCAAGCAAAAATATCTTTTCTACACTATTTATATTAACCACTCAATAATCTGAGCTCTCGACACACATGAGGGCACGAGAGGTATGAAGAAAATATTATTCAAGATCGCTGTTTAAAAAACGGAGTTGATGCATCCGCATCAATGAGTATTTTTTAACAAGATATTGGCAATATTTTTTCATACATCGACGTGCAATCATGTTGGAGCGAGCGATAACAATCATGGGATCATCACACAAAAAACAAGGAAAAATTGCCGACAACAACGCCAAAAAGGCAAAAGTATTTAGTAAACTCGTTCGCTTGATTCAAGTCGAAGCAAAAAAATCAGGAGGTGACGTTAATTCAGCTGGTTTATCAGCAGCTATCAAAAAGGCCTACAAAGAAAACATGCCAAAAGATAATGTTGAACGCGCTATCAAAAAAGCATCAGAAGCTGGTGACACTACCGAAGTAATGTACGAAGCCTATGGCCCTGCAGGAATTGGTATGATTATTACTGGACTCACTGACAACACCAACCGTACCAATCAAGACGTTAAAACAATTTTGACGAAAAATGGAGGATCAATGGGTGCACAAGGTTCAGTTGCATGGAATTTTACTCTTGATGAAAATCGAGATTGGGTAGCAAATACGCCAATGGATGTAGACGATGCTTCTCGAGAGATATTAGAAAATTTGATTGAACTTTTGGATGAGAATGATGATGTGCAGAATGTGTATCATAGCGCAAATCTTTAATATTCATTAGTAAAGCGAGCTTCTTTGTTGGTTTCATATAAATTTTTCTTCAATGTATTTTCATACGTCTCAAAAAAATTATTCTTACCGCCTCGAATCTCATCATTAATAATGAATATTACTTCTGACAAATAAACAAAAATCCCTTTAGGGATTTTTGTTTTACCTTTTTTATTATTTGTGAGTGTATAAAACGAAATACAGATCAAGGCGCTGAGGCGCGAGAGTTTGGAGACGTAGTTCTCTACGGTGACAAACCGAGCGCCGAAAGCAACGAAGATAAGTATTTTTTTATAACTCAAGTGTGAAGGAAATTTCTTGGGTGGCTTTAACCCCATCATCATTCGTAACAATCACTCGAAGAAGATTATTTTCTTCAAAATAAAGTAAATTCTCAGGAATAAACGTATATTCAAACGGTTCTGATTCATCAGAAGCAACAAATGAATTATTCACAAAAAATTGAACAAGTGCGACATCATCCTCATCAATATCTAAATTATCAATTTCAATAGTAATTTCATCATCAAGTTCATATACTTTTGATTCTCTTATCCCATTAATATCGAAATTAAAATCAACCATTTCCGCTATTCCATTCTCAGTATGGACATCATCGTATTCTGTAGGTAAATTCAAATCAATATTTAAAATTGAACCAAGGTAATTTTTTGTATATTTTTCTACTCCATATTCCCAGTTTTTATATTGAGGATCATTTCTTGACTCATTTATTACCCGCGGATTATTTTTATCAATCCAATGTAAAATTGTATGAGGGTCAGGTTGAGGTACTGCGATTTTTGTTTCCTCTGGGGTAAATTCGGTAGCTAGTTTTCCTGATACAGAATCTATATATAGAGTTGTTCCACCATACCAATCACCACGTATCATATTAGGATAGCTATCAAAATCATCAGGTAGATCATAAGGTTTAAATGAACTATTGTCATAATTTTTCATAACAATATCCATATATTTTCGCCATGGTTTTCCTGAAATAGAAGAACCTTTTTTCATGGGACTGTTATCATTATTTCCTGTCCAAACACCAACGGCAACATTAGGAGTATATCCAATTAACCATGCATCTCGATTATCATTTGTAGTACCTGTTTTACCAGCAACAGCACGATCACCAAAATATAAAAATGATTGAGATCCAAATAATGGGGTTCGAGCAGTATTATCAGAAAGAATACTGTTTAACATACGTACCGCATTTCTTTCAATAACCCTTTCTTCTTGTGAAATATATTTTTCCAAAACATTACCTTCAAGGTCTTTAACCTCTAAAATACTTGTTGGTTTATTATAAACACCATCATTAGAAAATACACTATAAGCGCTCGTCATTTCCAAAAGTGATACTTCACCACCACCAAGCACCAAACCAAGCCCGTAATAACTCGCGGAACGGTTCAGAGACGTAATACCAAGGTCACGTGCTTTTTGAATAACCGTATTCAAACCTGCAAGGTGGTTTATTTTAATTGCAGGAATGTTTCGTGATTGTGCTAATGCATTTCGGAAGGTCATAGGTCCCTTAAATTTAAAATCATAATTGTTTGGTGAATAACATCCATTTTCGCTTGTTGTATCGTCTGGGCGACAACGACTATTAAATTGCGTCTCTACGTCAAAAATACTACTTTCTGGAAAATATCCTTTTTCAAAAGCTGCTGCATATGCAATAGGTTTGAATGATGATCCGGGTTGTCGTTTCGCCAAAGCAATATTGAAATTTCCATCAAATTCATCTGTGTCAAAATAATCCCGAGATCCAACCATCGTTATAATATGACCTGTTTCCGAATCAATGGCTACCAAACCAGCATTTGATGCATTATATGGATCATTTACTTCTTCGACATGTTCCTTAATGATTTCCTCTGCTTTTTGCTGTAATTCATAATCAAGAGTTGTGGTAACCTGAAGTCCGCCATTTTGTACCATATCAACACCATACGTTTCTTCGAGTTGAGCCCGAACATACTGAACAAAGTGTAATGATTTTGCAAAATTATCTTCCTCGGGAAGAAACTCTACATTCTCTTCGATTGCTTCACGATATTTAGTATCAGAAATAAATCCATAACGTTTCATTTCTCGAAGTACGGTTTTTTGTCGTTGATCAAGCTTATCTTTGTTTGGTCCATATGGAGAATAAAATGTTGGTAGATTAGGAATAGCTGCAAGATACGCCGATTGAGCAATCGTTAGCTCCGAAGCTGGAATACCAAAGAAGCGTTTTGATGCCTCCTGTATACCATAAATAGTTCCACCATAAGGTGCTTCGTTTAAATAAATTTCCAGGATTTCTTCTTTTTCTAGTTGTTGTTCTATTTTTATGGCGAGGACCCACTCTTTTACCTTTCGAGTGATACGTTTATCCCTATTTAAGAGAGTATTTTTAACTACTTGTTGAGTTAATGTTGATCCACCAGCAGTACCTCGATTGGAAAGACCAATTTTAGAAAGAACCGTTTGTATTACCGCACGAAATGTTGATTTCCAAACTACTCCATTATGTTCATAAAAAGTGTGATCTTCAATTGCTACAATCGCATCCTTTGCTGATTGATTAATATCTTCAAAACCAATAACTGTTCGACGAATATTTTCATGAATATCATATAATAATACTTCTCCTGTTTTATCAAAGATCTTTGTTGAATTTGAAATTTTTCGATTTTCAAAATTAGCTACACTTGGAATTTCTAATGTCGAAAACCATACAAAACCTACTCCAATAACAACTAAAACAAGAATAAGAAAGCTACCAATAATAAACTTGGCTTTGGTTAAAAATCCTTTTGGTTTTTTCTTTTTAGTTTTTGGTTTTTTAGTTGGCATGATAGGTGATTTATTAGTATCTTTTTCTAAAATTTTCGTATCAATAGATTGCAAAGAAATATTCTTTTTTAAATAGTTAATATTATGTCTATAATTTAATTTAACTTTTGAAAGAAAAGAGTTCTTTTTATAATTCATTTTTTGCCCTAGTTTTTTAAAAAAGTACATCAAATCTAATAAAAATAAAGAAATATGAGTAGGAATACCTACCACAAAATCTTTTAATAGGAACCAAAAAGAAACAAAACTATTATAAGTTGCAATAATAAGCAAGGTAATAAATGGGGGTTTTTTAGGGTCATTATTTCTTGGTTTATAGTGAACTTTTTTCATGTTCCGTAAACGCATATATTTACGGTGTTTTTTTGCCAATAATCGTTGTTTACGGAGATAGGCTTTTTGGCGTTGTTCTTGTATTTTACGAGAGCTAAACATATTTTTATTATACATAGTTAATCTATTTTAGAAATAAAAAAACGATTTAAATCGTTTTTTTTATTTCTCTGTATCGAGCAAAAAAAGTAAGCCCTGTTGCAATTGCATCTATTTCATCGTCTATTCTTTTTATATTTCCAATATCAATAAGACGGGAAACCATTATATAAACATCAGATTTTGTAGCCTTGCCATAACCAGTAACAGCGAGTTTTATTTGATTGGGTGTGTATTCGTATACAGGAATACCAAGATCAGTTGCTTGAAAAATAATAACACCACGTGACTCGGAAACCTTGAGTGCTGTTTTTGTATTTTTTGAGAAAAATAAATCCTCAACAACAAGAGCGTCGGGTTTATATTTTTTAATATATTTTCTAACACACTGACCAATAAGCATAATTCTTTTATGTATATCTATATTTTTATCTGTTTGAAAACATTCAGAATCAATTAATACTTCTTTTTTATTTTTTTCAATAACCGCAATACCCAAACGATCATACCCTGGATCAATAGCAAGAATTCTCATAATTACATAATATCACGAACTAAAAATTCATCATTTTTTAATTTCTTTAAAATTAATCTTTTATGTAATTTAATATGGGTTTTTTTAATTGGGGAAATATTTTTTATCTGAATAACACCTTGTATAAAAATAAAATCTTTTTTTTCTATACCTGGAACATATTCTTTTAAAACATTAATAATTTCTAACTCTGGTTTTTGTTGTTTTTGTATTTTTTTTTCTAAAAGATCCTTAATATTAAAACCCATAATACTAACGATTCATTGGCATAATCAAATAAAGAAACGATGGGTCGCCTACTGATTTAATAATACAAGGTTTATTTTTTTCAGTAAATGAGAAATTAATACTATCACTAGTTAAAGCCCCAAATGCATCTGATAAATATTTATGATTTAAATACATTTCAACACCAACACCAGTAATAGCAGCATCAACGGTAGTATTATTTTCACCAACATCAGTATTTCTAGAGTGAATAGATATTTGACCTTTTTCACTATTGGTTTTCATAAGGATTTGATTAAAATTATCTGAGAAAACATTTACTAAACGTAATGATTGGATTAATTCGTCTTTTAAAATAACAACATCAGTTAAAGATTCTTGAGGTATTATTTGTTTATAATCTGGATAATTTCCATCTACAATTCGTGAAGTAAAATAAATATTATTTGACTGAATGGATAATTGGTTTTTTCCTATAAATAATTTTGTTGTGTCAGTAATTCCTGTAAAAATTTTAATACATTCCTGTATGTTTTTTATAGGTACAATAATTCCAGGAATAGTATTTGCACCTTCTACAACAATTCTTTTCTCAGCTAAACGAAACGAATCTGTAGCAACAAAAACAATTTCATTATTTTCACTATAAATATAAACACTTGAAATCTCAGGTTTTATATCTGATAAAGAAGCACTATAGACGACACTTCTAACACCATTAATAATAGTTTCTATTGGTAATTCAATCTCAACAGCATCTTCAACACGAGGTAGGGTTGGAAAATCTGTATGGGGAAATAGTTTAATTTCCATATCAGATTTTTCAGTGTGGATATGACAGGTATTTTCAATAACCTCTAGAACAACCTTATGTTCACCATGAAGACTATTTATAATCTGACTAAAAATATCTAATTTTACTGCTATCTCTCCTTCTTGTTCTATTTTAACAGGAACCATAATTTCAACACCAACATGTAAATTAGTTGATCGTATGGTTAAAATATTTTCCGAAGCAGTGAGTAATACATTTTCAAGTATTGGTAAACTAAGGTTTTTAGCTGAAACCTTTTGAGCTCGAGAAACTGCTTCTTTAATTTTTTCTAATGTTGCTTCTATTTTCATGGATGTATAAGTAATAGGTAATTAATATATAAATATATATTATATTTATTATTAGGGTTGTTAATTATGTAGATAACTTTTACTAGCTTTATTTATAAGGTTAATTTAACTTTTTGCTTGTTAGTTTTATTGTTGATTTTACTGTGGGTAATAAGAACTTATACACAACCGTATAATGTTCTCGTGTATAAGTTCTTCTGTACACACAATTTATCTCCATTTTATCTTAGGTTTTTACACATCTAATACAGCTCGTAGTTGTTCAATTTCCTGAGTTAGATTAGGGTCTTCTTTAAGATTTCCTTTAACACGTTCGTATGAGTGAATAACCGTTGTGTGGTCCCTACCACCTATTTCTTTACCGATTGCTGGGTATGAAATATTAAAATACTCTCGAAGAATATACATGACAATTTGACGCACGTATACAATTTCTTTTTTACGTGTTTTCTCGTATATTTGTTCAACGGGCATATTATAGAAACCAGCAATAATTTTAATAATTTCCTCTAAAGCAAGGTGTTTCTTTGGTTTAATATTATTCTTAATAAGAGTTTTTACCTCATTTATAGATATTTTTCTATTTCTTAGGTCTGTTTGAATACTAATAGCATTTAATACTCCCTCGAGCTCTCTGATATTTCCATCTAAACTTGAAGCAAGGAAATCAACCACTTCGTCACTAATAGCTGTATTTTTCTGCGTAGCTTTTGTTTTTAGTAATGCGGCACGTGATTCATAGTCAGGCTTCGTTACATCAACAATCATCCCAGCAGAAAACCGTGAACGTAGGCGGTCTTCTAATCCTATAATGTAGTTAGGGTGTTTATCTGAAGAAAAGATAATCTGCTTTCCTTTATCATAAAGAATATTAAATAAATGAAATAATTCTTCTTGAAGTTTTTCTTTACCAGAGAAAAATTGAATATCATCCATAATAAGAACCTCATAGCTCCTATATTTATTTTTAAATGTATTAATACTATTATTTTTTAATGCATTTACATAATCTTGAGAAAATTTTTCCGAACTTGTATAAAAAATATTTGTATGTTCGTTTTCTTTATGAATTCTATTTCCTGTTGCTTGGATAAGGTGGGTTTTTCCTAATCCTGTTGGTCCATATATAAATAATGGATTATATACACCTGGTTTTTTAATGATTGCTTGGGCTGCCGAATAGGCAAGTTCATTAAATGGCCCAACAACAAATGATTGAAAAGAATATTTCTCATTAAGATTACTTGTTTTGTTTATGGTTACCTTTTCAAGTGGTAGTGTGTTTGATTTGGTAATAGGTTCTTTTTTAAATACTTGAGACGATGTTTGAGGTATGCTTTTTTTTACGATATATTCTACATTTTTAATAGATGAGTCGAGTTTACGTAATTTATCGAGAATGGTTTTATGGAACTTGGTATAGAGCCATTCTTTGTTGAATTCGTTTGGTACACCGACGTAAAAAACACCTTCCTCTTCCTTTAGGGCAAAAGTTTTTTTAAACCAAGTATTAAAATTTGGACGTGAAATTTCTAATTCAATTTCTGTTAATGTGTCCTTCCATATTTTTTCTACGGTATTCATATAGCAATAAGTGAATCTAGTATACTACTCTGTGGATAAAAAGGAAAACTATAAAAACAGTGTATAATCATGTGGATAACCTTATACATACTATTTGATGATTTTGCTTGATTATTTTTAGTATTATATTAGTATGATGTCATTGTTAAACACTAACTAGTTTATTATTTATGGCATCAAAAGCACTAACATTACGAAAAAGAAAAAATCGTAAAATGAAAAAAGTACATGGATTTCTGAGTCGAATGCGAACTGCAGGAGGACGGGCAACGATCCTGGCGCGACGTCGAAAAGGACGAAAAAAGATTTCCGTATAAATCTTTGACGATATTTTTAAAAACCTTCCCTTTTGAAGGTTTTTGTTATATATCATTAGTATGTTTAGTAAATCTTCAAGATTAAATTCACGTATATTTAATAACATTTTCAAAAAAGGTACTATGGTATTTAGTAAATATTTTAGAATGAAGTATTACCCAACAGATGTGGTGTCTGTTGCGGTTGTTATTCCAAAAAAAATTTTGAAAAAACGTATTGAACGAAACCGTGAAAAAAGAAGAATCACACATATTTTAAAAGAAATAATTCCTCATGATACTTATTTCTCATATATCTTTTGGCTCACTAAAGATTCCTCAGATTTTTCTCATAAAGAATTAAAACAACATATCCAAGACTTTTTAAAAAAACAGAAATAATTTTCTGTTTTTTTAAAAAGTTTCTGTTACAATCTGCTATATGATTACATTATGGAACTTATTCTTTTATAAGCCTTTATATAATGCATTATTTTGGTTGGTTGATGTAGTGCCACAAAATTCATTATTTATTGCAGTTATTATTCTCACAATTATTGTTCGTCTTATTATCTCGCCTTTATCATATAAAGCGGTAAGAACTCAAATCAAAACAAAGGCATTGCAACCCGCGTTAAAAGTAATTAAAGAAACAATTACCGATAAACAAGAACAAGCTCGTGCAACATTAGAACTGTATAAAAAACATGGTGTAAATCCGTTTTCGAGTTTTCTTTTAATTTTAGTACAATTCCCTATTATTATTGCCTTGTATTGGGTATTTCGAGATGGGGGTGTAGAAATTGATCCAAGTATCCTCTATTCATTTATTTCAGCACCAGAAAATGTTTCTTTGACGAGTTTTGGTATTGATCTTGCTCAAAAGAGCTATATTCTTGCAGCACTTGCTGGAATAACTCAATATATTCATATCTCGCGATCAGCAAGTTTCAAGCAAATGGGTGATTCTGGAAGTCAAAATGAACAAGAAAAAATGATGGCAATGGTAGGAAAATCAATGAAATTTTCTATGCCAATTATGATTACTATTTTTTCATATATTATTGGAGGAGCAGTTGCATTATATTGGGTAACATCAAATGTGTTTATGATTGTTCAAGAGCATTTTATTCAAAAAAAATTAAACAAAGAACAAGAAGCATCTGTGTAGGTGTTTTTTATTACAATAACCACACTTACCTCTCTATCGCTGATATATATTTACTATATAAGCAGAAATACTAAATGAACAAATCTCACGGTCATAGAATTTGTTCATTTCATAATTTAAGACCTCCTTCTGTATTGAGGTTTTTATTTTGTATTATAACTCTGCTATACTATTTCTATGGATCCAGTGATATTAAAAAATGAAACCTCACATATTCTCGAAATGATGGGTATTCGTTATAAAGAAATTTCTATTATCGTTGATAGTGATCTTCATATTACCATCGTATCACTTCGTCTTGGTGGAAATGAAACGGAATTATTTACCGCGAATCATTCCGAAGTTAAACGTGATTTTTCTCTTATTCTTAAACAGTTACTTCAAAAAAAGTTTCATCAATACAAAGACCTTGTTATTGATGTTAATAGTGAGGATAAAAAACTCATTGACCTAACAAAACAAAAAACAGAAATTGCTGTTGAACGTGTGACATTTTTTGATAAACCATACGAGTTTGGATATCTGAATGCTTATGAACGAATGCTTGTTCATACTTATTTAAAAAATACTCCTGATATTATGACTGAATCACAAGGTGAAGGACGCGATAGACGATTAGTTATAAAGAAAAAAACATCTGAATAATTTCAGGTGTTTTTAGGTGTGCACGATGCGGGACAGTGTTCGAACAAACATCCCAAGATATTTATTTTTTATTAAATCGATAAATAGTATCACCTTGTTTTATATGGCAATGATCACAATTACTATCGTATACAAAATTATATTCCTTTCTTATTCTAAAACCTGATGTAGTTGGTTTAAAAATATTACTGCAATCAGGAGTTCCATCTTCTGTGTAACGAGTAATAATATATTCATTTGTTTTTTGGGTATCTTCAATAGTAAAATAGGCACTACTTCCAATTCCATCAAGATAACAAGCTTTGGGTACTTTGTGTTCAATTATTTTCTTTTCCTTTGGTTCTGGTTTATCAAAAAAATATTTCCAACTACCTATTGTTGAAAATGGTTTTGTGGTTGAGACAATACCGTCTTTTGCTTTATAAATTTTCCCATCACTACTGGCACGACTGAGGATACCAAGAGGGCTTGGTGTGATAACTTTTTCCCAAGCCAATCGTTTAATTGTTTTTGGATCCTCACAACTGGCAAGAATGGTATCAAAGACAAATCGTGCACAATTACTTCCTTGAGCTACAAACACACCATAGGGAATACTTCCTTTGGTATGTAGCGCCTGTATAAATAGTTCTGCATCCTCTAGATTGATATACGAACACACTGATGCAACCAAAGTTCCACCACCATGTGTTTTTTCTGGATGAGCTTCGAGCCAGAGAAGGATCTCGTCTATATTTGTGATGACACCATTTTTTATAATTGCCTTGATAGGTACCAACAATTCATCATCAGTAGTAATACTACGTACACGACCTTTTCCATAGGGAGTAATATATCGTCCAAAATCATAATATGAAACATTTCCTGTTGTATGATCTACGGTACATAAGGCAGCATGCCCAACCTTTACGCCATGTTTATTTCCAATACCAAGCAAAGGTGTAATTTTTGCAATACCTTCGTTTGAAAGACTCACAAAATTATCAGGAAACGCCATCGCGATAATTGAACCTGTAATACGTTCATTATTCATAACTCTATTGTAATTATTTTTATAAATAAAAAAACCACCCGTGGTGATTAATTTATAAATTCATTTTCTTTTTGGGTGTTTTTCAGTTCGTCTTTTGCTTTTTTAATTGAGAGAACTTGAGCTGGATCAGAGGTAATGATTTGATCTTCGGTATATGAGGCAATAATTTTAATAGCCACGTGTTTTAATCCAGCAAAGAAAATCCCCTCTCCAACACTTGATTCAATAAGAAGATATTTTTCTTCATCGGTGAGGCGGAAAATTTCTTGAAGATTATCAATAGCACTTGGTGATTGTTTCAACAACAACTGCATCGATGAATTCGTAATAATAGGAATTCCATATTTTGATTTAACAAAGTCACCAACATCCTGAGTAATAGTTGAAAGTCCCAAGAAATATTTACGACCACGTTTTGCAATCATAAACAAGAACGATGCTGTGTCGTCAGACTTCATCATCCACCA
>CALBVO010000051.1 GCA_937970115.1 Minisyncoccota bacterium
AATTTGATCAATGAATACAATATCACCGACACGCGAACAACATTGTATAAAAAGGAAAATCGTTTCGCCGATTACGCATTGGTATCACCAGAAATCCACGTAGCTGATTTCAAGGTCCTGCCAGATGAGGTATCAGACCATGCGCCATTGTATTTGGAGATTGAATAATAAAAGCCTTCCTTAAAGTTTTTTATATTGTTTTTTAATATATTTATGATTTAATGTAAAAAACAATAAAAATTAAATTATGAAAATATTATCTTTTGAAGAATTAAGAAAAATATCAAAAAAGGATATCCAGGACTCAAAGAACAAACTTATTGCTTTTCTTGAAAATCATCATTTCGTATCTTTTGCTGGCATCTATGGAGGAGTAGCATTGGATACTTTTGATAAGTTTTCAGATATTGATGTATTTGTTATTTATTCAAATCTTAATTTTTTAGAGGATTTGAAGCTTGCCTATTATAGAGAAGAATTTGGTAAGGCTGATATAGAGTGGAAGCTTGTACCAGAGTCTCTTATTGCAAGAGGGTTAGCCATGGAAAAGAACTATCTTGAAACAGTTCAAAACCATCATAAATATATTACAGGTACACAAGAAACTTTTTTGAACATGGACGCTATACAAGATAATCTTGAGATATTTCTTTTGGGGAAAATAACCAAAATCTCAGATTATTATGTTAAGAATCGTGTTGATATTGACATCATATCAAAAATGCTTCGAGGAATAGGTCATATTCCATCTAAAATGGTAGATTATACAGGTTGTTCAAGGTCAGAATTAAAAATGCTCTATGGTAAGTTAATGGAGGGACCTGATATTTCTTTGCTTGAGTCTTGGGAGAAAATTTATGATTTACCAGATAGATATAAAAGAAAAACCCAATTTGTTAAATCTCAAGAAGATTATAATTTTCTTATTCTAGAGATCCACAACGAGGTACTAAATTATCTTGATTGGTTAATTGAAAACTATAATATTTTAAACGAAAGAGCCTTGCGTTTGTAAGGCTCTTTATTTTAATTTATCTTGAATCGATTCAATAAATTCTTCTACAGAAATTCCTTTTTGTTGATTGTCTTTTGATTCGATAGTTAATGTTTTTGATGATACCTCTTCATCCCCAATAATTATCCAATAGGGAAGTTTAGCATTTTTTGCCTTGCGTACCTTTTTACCGAATCCGTCATGGTCATCATTCCATAATTCAACGCGGGCGCTGGCTGATTGTAATGATTCATACACGGATTGTGCGTATTCATTATGTGCCTCGATATTGATAGGAATAATTGCAATCTGTGTTGGTGCCAGCCATAATGGGAAATGTCCTGCGAAATGTTCAATCGCCAATGACATAAATCGCTCCAGCGATCCTGCAATAGCACGGTGAATCATAACTGGTGTTTGTTTCGTTCCTTCGTTGTCGGTGTATTCCAATTCGAATCGGGCAGGTTGTACGAAATCTAATTGCGCGGTTCCTAGTTGCCATTCGCGACCAATCGCGTCACGGAATTGGAAATCCAGTTTTGGTCCATAGAATGCTGCCTCACCCTCGACGCGTTTATAATTCAGGTTATTTTCCTGTGCAATGTCCTCCAGGATTGACTCTGCCGTGTCCCACAGGTCATTATCGCCGATATATTTATCCAGATCCTGCGAATCACGGACTGATAATGAAACCCAGTAATCACCTTCGTTAAACATATTCATGGCGGTATAGAATTCCTTGATGATTGAAACAATATTGTTTACTTCCTGTTTAATTTGGTCTGGAGTACAGAAAATATGTCCATCATCCTGCGAAATTGATCGAACGCGTGATAATCCCATTAATTCACCAGCCTGTTCGTCACGATAGACCATGGTGGTCTCGGCATACCGTAATGGTAGGTCACGATATGATCGTGGCTCTGCATCAAAAATCTGCGTATGGTGTGGACAGTTCATTGGTTTCATCACGAATTCTGCGTCTGATTTTCCTTTGACGTGGAAGAGGTCGTCTTTGTATTTATCCCAATGACCTGATGTTTTATATAAATCAGATTTGGTGATGTGAGGGATACATACCTGTTCGTATCCGTATTGTGATTGAATGTTGGTTATTTTTTCAACAACAAGATTTCGGATTTTGGTACCACGGGGAGTAAACAATGGCAGTCCTGGTCCGACCTTTTCCGAGAAGGTAAACAGACCTAATTCTTTACCGATTTTTCGGTGATCACGTTTTTTGGCCTCTTCTTGGTTTTTGATGTATTGGTCTAATTCGTCCTTGGTATCAAATGCCAGGCCATAGACACGGGTTAACATTTTATTGTTCTCATCACCCCGCCAGTAGGCACCGGCAACCCTCTCGAGTTTAAACGCGTCCATTGCAATTTCTTCTTTGAAATTTTCGACATGACCACCACGACACAGATCGGTAAAATCTCCTGAGGTGTACAGTGTTATGTCTTCGCCTTTGGCTTCGATTTCGTTAATCAACTCTAATTTATATTCATTACCTGCAAAGACTTCTCGGGCCTCGTCGGCTGAAACCTTTTTCCTCTCGAATGTTGTCCATGAATTTGCCATTTTTTTCATGGTTTTTTGGATTTTTTTCAGATCCGCATCATTAATTGGTTCGGTAAAATCCATATCATAATAGAATCCGTTATCAACGGCGGGTCCTAGGGTGACCTTGGTATCTGGATATAATTTCAATGTTGCCGCAGCCAACAGATGGGCGAGTGAGTGTCGTTTTTTTTCTAAGTTTGTCATAATATTTTTTTATTTATTCTCAGTAATTTGCTAAACAAAAAACGTCCAGCAAGTATGCAAAAAGCATCTTACTAGGACGATTAGTTTAAAACCGCGGTTCCACCTAGTTTCCTGAAAATAGTTTCAGGCACTTGAGAATTCAGATTAGTCTCGTAATGAGTTTGAAATAATTCAATTATGGTTGGTAGCCATAACAATCTCTGATAATTATAGAATAGCATAGCTGTTGTTATATTCAATAAATAATTAATTATTTGCTCTATAATAATAATTCGAGTATTCACTGCGCGACATATTTTGATAAAAAATGATAATATAGGATTATGAAAAATTATCACTCAGGATTTAGCCTACCAGGAATCATACGTAGTTTTAAAAACTCGTTACGTGGTTTTCATGTATTGTTACGTAATGAATATAACCTCTATATTCAAATTGGATTTGGAGCTCTTGCAACGGTTTGTGGTTTTCTTTTTAATATTTCATTTACCGAATGGGCCATTCAAACGGCAATAATTGGCCTTGTTATTTTTTCCGAATTAGTAAATACCGCTTTTGAAAAAACGATGGATCTAGTTCAACCAGAATATGATGAGCGCGTACGTGATATTAAAGACCTCTCGTCTGGAGCGGTGTTGTTTATGGTTTTGATTTCAATTACTACTGGTTTATTTATCTATCTACCTAAAATAACTGTGTTACTATAGATTTATATGAAATCAACATTTTTTCTAGATCAATTTATGATAAGGGAAATTAGCTCACAAACTAATGATTGTCTGTATGCAGAACAGGTGCCAAATAATGGGCTCATGACTTGTAACTATGATCAAGAAAAACGTCTTGCTGCAGCAAAGTATTATGAAAAATTAGCTAATGGTGAGAATATTAAGACAAGTGTTAATATGAGCTTTGGTTCAGAGGGAGAAAATTCTTCGATTATAGAAACTATTGATGGTGAGATGGTAAAAGCTAGTTTAAATGATTTTTTGGCAGATGGTACGTGTGTAGTATCTGGATATGTTTCATAGGCAATGAATAAAAACACCTTACGGTGTTTTTATTTGGTTATTTTCTTGTATATGAAATTTACCAAAAATATTTGCTAGTGCATTAATACCAAAACCTATTATTAATCCAAACATAGAAAATCCATATGCGACTATTGCAGCGATACCCATTTCTGTTGTTAATAGGTATCCATACATAAACAGGAATAGAACTGATAAGACGAGAAATATTTTTCTTTTACCAAGAGTGATATTGAGTCTTTTCAAGGAAATATAACCAATTATACCGAATAAATTTAGAATAATAATTCCTTTTTGAGATACCAGGGATCCTAGGAGATAATATGATCCAATTCCTGATGTTGAGCCCACTGAAATAGAATCTTTTGAACCAAAGATATCTAATATAAGTTGGTAGATGGTCGAATCATGAATATGATCAATCGTCCCAAAAGCTATGAGTATTAAAACAAAGCTTCCTAAAATAACATTGAAACCAATAATGTTTAGAAGATATTTAACAATTTTCATAATTATTTCTCTAATTTTTTAATACCGTTAATTAAAACTGAGAGTTCGCCATCACGATCTGATACGGTTGCTTGAACCGCAATAATAGTATCTTCCACTACAATTTCACGATTTGATTCATAGGTTTTTGGAAAGACGACCGCCTCGATTGAACCAGTAAAATCAGTAACGGTAATAAATGCCATTTTCTTGCCTTTCTTTGTGGTGATTTCTTTTACGGTATCAATAATTCCTCCAATAACAATTTTTTGATCAGCCTTGATCTCACCTTCATGAATCATGTTGATATTGTGTTTTGATTTTGCAAAACGATCACGAAATGGTTCCAGTGGGTGACCAGAAACATATACACCAAGAATCTCTTTTTCCATAGTCAAGCGATCATCATCACTCATAGGTTCACATGGGCGCAAGGTAATGTGTGAAGCATTTCCTCCAAAGAGTGAACCTTGATCAGCATGCATCGTTTTTTGACCCTTATTGTATTCTAGGAGTGATTCTAGATTATAGAGTAATTGACCTCGTTCACCAAAGGAATCCAGAGCTCCTGCCATGATAAGTGCCTCGAGTGATTTTTTATTAAAATTCTTGTGACGAACGCGATTAAGAAGCCCTTCGAGAGAGGTAAATTTTCCGGCTCGTTTTCGCTCTTCTATGATTGCATCTGCAATAGCCTCACCAAAGTTTTTAATGGTATAGAAACCAAAACGAATACCTTTTGATTCACTTCCGTCTTCGTTGTTAATATCAACAACAGTAAATCCACCAAAACATTCGTTGATATCAGGAGGGAGTACCTTAATACCCATGTTTTCACATTCATGAATAATTGCTGCAATTTTATCAATATCACCAGATTCTGCTGTCAGCATGGCGGTCATATATTCTACCGAATAGTTTGCCTTCATATAGGCTGTTTCATAGGTAATACGTCCATATGATGCAGCATGAGATTTGTTAAATGCGTACGCTGCAAAAATCTCGATTTGTCGCCAAAGCTCCTTGGCTGCTTTTTTATCCATACCATTTTCGATACATCCGTTTACGAGTTTATCTTTTTCGGCAGCCATCATTTCTGGAATTTTCTTTCCGATAGCCTTACGTAATTTATCAGCGCCACCCCAATCATATCCAGCCAGATCAACAGCGATCTGCATCACATCCTCTTGATAAACAAGAATCCCATAGGTCGGTTCCAGCATTGCCTTCATCCGCGGATCGAGATATTCAACCAATTCTGGATTTCGTTTTCGATCGATGTAATCTGGAATAAATTCCATAGGTCCAGGACGATAGAGAGCAATCATTGCAGAAATTTCATAAATATTTGATGGCTTGAGATCCATAATATATTTGGTCATTCCACCTGATGCCATTTGGAAAACTCCCATGGTTGAACCTTGTGCCAAGAGTTCATATGTTTTAGGGTCTTCGAGACTGATCGTATTTAGGTCAATCTCTTCTTTACGAATATCTTTAACCAACGATACAGCATTTGCCAAAATAGTTAGGTTACGGATTCCAAGGAGATCGAATTTCGGCATATTAACTACACCATCACGATCACCAGTATACATATCATATTGTGTAATAATTTTCCCACCTTTTGGATCCATTTGAACAGGACAAAAATCATCTACTCGCGTTGGTGCAATGACTACTCCGGCTGCATGCACTGAAATATGGCGAGCACAACCTTCGATTTTTTGAGCTAAATCAATGATTCGCTTTACATCTTTGTCAGATTTATAGAGGTCTTTTAATTCTTTTTCCTCATCCATAGCGCGAGCAATTGTCATTGGAAATCCTTGGGCTCCCATAGGAATCATCTTAGAAATCTTGTCTCCGATTTCGTACGGATAATCCAATGATCGTGCGACGTCACGAACTGAACCTCGAGCCGCCATCGTACCGAAGGTTCCAATTTGTGCTACGGCCTTGTTTCCATATTTCTGACGTGCGTAGTCGATGAGTCGATCACGGTGAATATCAGAAATATCCAAATCAACATCAGGAATACCTTTTCGTCCCGGGTTCATAAATCGCTCAAATGGCAATCCCATTTCTATAGGGTCTACCTTGGTAACGAAATTCAGGTATGAGACCAATGATCCTGCAGCCGATCCTCGCGTATTGGTATAAATCCCCATTTCTTTGGCTGCTCGTACGAGATCCGCCATAATCAAGAAGTATGATGAGTATCCTTTTGATTGAATAATTCCCAATTCGTATTCAATACGTTCTTCGATTTCTGGAGTACGTTCCATTCCACGTTTCGGAATTCCTTCGTAGGTTACTTCACGTAAATAGTCGTCATAATTTTTTCCTTCTGGGATTTCAATATCTGGGAAATACCATGAGTCGATATCAATTTCAATATCACATCGATCGGCAATTTTTTGTGTATTTTCAATGGCCTCTGGGTAATCAGCAAATTTTTCGATCATTTCGTCTGATGATGCAAAATGAAAATCTCCACGCATGAATCCAGATCCGATTTTATTACCGGTGGTCGAAACACCCAACAGGGTGTCAAATGCTTCACGATCGTCAGGATTAATATAATGATTATTATTGGTGGCAACCAATGGAGCACCGGTTTTTTTCGATAATTCTGCAATGTCTTTGTTGATTTCAGTCAAACCATCGATATGATTGTTAAACATGATTTCTAGGTAATAATTTTCTTTGCCAAAAATATCTTGATATTCTTTGATGATATTTTCCGCCTTCTCCATTTGTTTGGTAATGACGGCCTGACCAACTTCACCAAAAATAGGTCCTGACATACAAATCAGTCCTTCTGAATATTCACGTAATAATTCCTTATCCATACGCGGTCGGTAATAGAATCCTTTGATATATGATTGCGTTACCAATTTCATGAGGTTTTTATATCCTGTTAAATTGTAGGCCAGTAGGGTAAACGGATATCGTTTGTTGTCGATTCCATGGTCTTTTTGATCCATACCACGAAATGCCATATAGGCGTCCAAGCCAATAATAGGTTTAATGTCATTTTTCAGACATTGTTTATAGAATTCAATACAACCATACATTGAACCATAGTCAGTAATAGCCAAGGCATTCATGTTTGATTCCTTGGCTTTTTGCATCATGTCAGGAATTTTTGAAAGACCTTGGAGGAGGGAATAGTGGGAATGATTATGCAAATGTACGAACTGAGTCATATTCAAAGTTTAGCAAATTTTAGAATTAAATGAATAAAGGAGTATTAGCGACTATTATGAATTTATGCAAAGCTCCGCATTTCTGCGTTGCTTTCGGCGCTCGCTCTGTCATCGCAGGAAACTGCGCCTCCAGAGTCTCGCGCCTCAGCGCCTTGAACTCCGAAATTCTCAACGATTTGTGAGTGGTAGTTTATTAATATTTTGTAACAAAAAAGCGAAACATTTATGTTTCGCTTGTGAATATCATCTTATTTATTTTTTAATCTAAGCCATTATCTTCACTTACTAAAAAAGAAGACAAATTAATTTTTTCAACCTGTAGACCTGCCTTAATGCAACTATTATAGTGAATATTTGCACAAGTTTCTGTCATATCAATGTTACCATTAAACATAATATTTACAGATTTAATAGCTCTGGGTAA
Source organism: Minisyncoccota bacterium (assembly GCA_937970115.1). Lineage (GTDB taxonomy): Bacteria > Patescibacteriota > Minisyncoccia > Phycocordibacterales > UBA1006 > UBA1006. The sequence continues at coordinate 7,921 of CALBVO010000051.1, forward strand.
AATCATATCAGATGTAAACATTTCTTTTTGCCTAGCTATATCAACCAGTCTTTTTTGTTGCAATTCAATCACTCTTTTTTTTGCTGATTCAATTGCATCTGTATGATATTTTATCAGCATAGTGTCAGTTTGTGATTTAGTTAGTGCCTTATATTTTAACAATTCATTGTCAAAATATTGCTGTACTTTGTCTAAGTATTCTTGTTGTTCTTTGCTAAGTTTCATTTTTAATATTTTTTAGATTAATAATATTGCTAACGAAATTCGCAAACAAAATTATTAATCCAAAAATAGGAAACTACTTCAATAAATATAATATCATATTTATATAATATTGTCAAATATTTTATAATAACAAGCGAAACTTAATAGTTTCGCTTGTTATTATAAAATTAACATTGATATTAAGATGATACCAATAGGTATTAAAAAATTATCTAAACACCATTCGTGAGATTTTTTACTGATCAGCAAAAATTCAATAATCATACCAATACTACAATACAGTAATATCTCTTTGAAAGTCATAGTAAATCCATAAACATGAATAATCACATATGATATGAAAACTGAAAGTAATATACCAATAATCATTCCTGAATATGATTTAGGGTAGTGGCGAGATTTGAAAGATCCCAATTTACTTTTACCAACAATAGTTGCGATACCATCTCCTATTGAGAGGGTCACGATAGCGCAAACAAGTATTCCTATTTCCAAATTCCATTGGAATTGGATGACGCATGATATAAATATTCCTAAAAAGTAAGTAAACACTCCAATTCCTTTGATTGGATTATCTTTTCGTATCATTTTTCTGAATAATTCTTGCCACCAAGTATATTTTTTCACTAACTGTATACAGATAACCGTAACTATAAGAAAAAAAAATTGATCCTATAACAAAGGGAATACTATAACCAAGCCACATATATATAAAGAAATACAAGAGACCAAGTAGCATATGAGGGATTTTACGAAATAATTCTAATCTATCCTGTTCCATTTTATTTTAATATATAATTACTTTCTATATTGTCAATATCTCTACAAAAAAATCAGAATAGTTATACTTGAACTATGAATCAGCTAAAAAAAGCAGGAATAATTCTTGTATTAGGAATTATTATTATTCTTGTGCGTAATTATGAATTACAACAAAGTCATGAAATTGCAGAAAACTCTCGAGAACATGCCGAATTGGTCCGAGTCGTGGACGGTGATACTATTGTGGTTCGTGTTGCTGGGAATGAGGAAAAAATTCGCATCATTGGTATTAATACACCAGAGTCGGTAAAGACAAATTCACCTGTTGAATGTTTTGGAAAAGAGGCGGGTGAGCATATCTCAGACCTATTAGAGCAATCAGGAACGCTTCGTATTGAGACCGATCCAACCCAAGACACACGTGACAGCTATGGTCGTTTATTAGCGCATGTATTTATTGATGATGTTAATATTGGAAATCAAATGGTATTTGACGGTTATGCCTACGAATTTACTTATCGTGAACCCTATATTTATCAATCTGACTATAGAAACGCGCAAACAGACGCACGCAACAATAACCGAGGTCTCTGGTCGCCGGAAACCTGTAATGGCCAAAAATAGAATTTACAAAATATCATTCAATTGAATGTTTGAATGTTTGAATGATGTTTGATATATTAAGATCATGAAGACTTATTTTACCAAACAAAAAGAAAAAGCTTTTCGTGATCCGACAAAAGAGCTTCTTGAAATCGTACAGATGTTCAAAATGATGGGGAACGATTATCGTATGAGAATTTTAATTTTATTAGGACAAAAGGATAAATTGACATTAGATCAAATAAATGAAAATGTTGGAGGTGATTTTGCAAATATCTCATCTCACACAAAAAAACTTGCACAGGTTGGTTTGATCCAGAAAAAATATAAAGGAAAATTTGTACAACATTCCCTAACTCTTAATGGTAAAAGAGCATTAAAAGCACTCGATCAATTCAATCATTCAATTGAATGATTGAATGAAATATGTTTATGAGAAATTACAAATATATAGTAGGTATTGACGAGGTTGGTCGTGGACCTATTGCAGGACCAGTTATGGTAGGGGCTTTTTGTGTGGCTCGAAAAGATACAAACACCGTCCTTACTGATCTAGAAGGAATCACTGATTCAAAAAAGCTCACCGAGAAAAGACGCGAGCTATATGTAGAAAGAATTAAGGCACTCCAGAAAAAAGGCCTCGTCTCTATTGCTATCGTTGGTGTTTCGGCTGCTATTATTGATGCACAGGGTATCGTCCCAGCAATAAAAAGCGCCCTGGCGCGTACCTTAAGGAAATTAAATATTAACCCTGAACAGGTGTATGTGTATCTGGATGGAGGACTCTCTGCACCGAAACAATATATACACCAAGAGACAGTGATAAAAGGGGATAGTAAGATCTGGCAAATAGGTGCTGCATCTGTTGTGGCAAAGGTCCTGCGTGATAAAAAAATGATTGAATACGGAAAACAATATCCAGGGTATGGATTTGAGCAACACAAAGGTTATGGAACCAAACTACATCGTGAAATGATTAAAGAAAATGGTGTAACAGATATTCACCGAAAGACCTGGATTAAATAACCTAGTAAGTATTGACTTATTTTAAATTAAATGATATATTATATTTAGGTCAAGGCACAAAGCGGAGACAAAAACCTTAATTCTTTAAAAATGAATAATAATCAAGATTTATTTAGTGCACAAACTATTATCTGTAATGATCATATATTACTTGTGTAGGCCACATTGGGATTCACATGGTAAGCCGTTTGTTGCTGGTAATGTCGGCGGAGTACGCTATGCTGATCCATCAAAAAATGGACCAGAAGAACTTCAGTACAGTCACACTTCACAAGAAATTGTGAAAGGTATGTTTAAACATATTCTAAAAATGAGTGTACCGAATTCAGATGCGGTGGAGCATTTTGACTTGCTGACAGGAGGTATTGCTGACCATATAAATGAGAACATTAGTGGTGCAGCTGAAATAAATGCGGTGAAAGAGGGTATCGAAGAATCTGGAATTATCGCTCTTGAGTTAGATGATGATTTTATTCATTCTCAGAGAAACAAGCGTGGGCCTCAGTATTTTTACATGCCAACAAAATTAATGAAATTTAACGGGGAAACTCGTAAGTTTGAGATGATAACTGATTTAGTGAAACAAATACCGAGACGCGATATTGATTTTAATTGTTTGGATCATGATTTAAGTCATACAGTTGTTGTCCATATTGATAATGTCTTTAGAGATCCGGATTTTGATATCATTCCGACGCACAAGGACGCTATCCAAGGCGCAATTGCTCACTACAAGTATAAGCAATCCTTATTAGGTAAATAATTACCCTACAAATACAAAGTATATCTTTGTTATAAAGCATCTTCATTATGAAGGTGCTTTTTCTTGCCAAAAATTGGAATATCCGTATAGTAGAATCATTATGGTAATTCGAATGAGACATACACGTGCACATACAGGGAACCGACGTTCTCACCACGCACTGAAAACAGCTAAAAATACTATTACTGCGCAAGGGCAACGACACTGTGTTGATCCAGAAACAGGAATGTATCGAGGACGACAAGTAATTGACGTTACGAAAAAAGCTCTTAAAAAAGCAAAAAAATCTGCATAAAGTAGATGTGAAAAACGACACTATGGCTTTGCCATAGTGTCGTTTTT
>CALBVO010000052.1 GCA_937970115.1 Minisyncoccota bacterium
CTCGTAAGGATGAAAATATTTCAGTGTATAAGGGAAGAGAGCAATTCCAGGCATATCACTTGAATCTAATGAGGCATCTGCCAGAAGGATCAACGATTCATGTTGCAGGAGCTGTTGCTGATTCTTGGTATGAACCAATGGGAGATTTATATGAAACATACGAGAAGGTGAGACATGAACGAAATATTTCATGGAATATGGTTATGTATGCTCATGGTGAAAAGGAACATCGATTGATATTAGAAAAACCTGAGCTAAATGATTTTAGAATTATGTCTCGAGCTATTCAAAATCCTGCTAACTACAATGTTTTTGGTGATACAGTGATTACTCAAATATTTGAGGATGAACCAACTATTATTGAAATAAGGAATCAAAATATTGCTGATGCATACATGAGATTCTTTGAAGAGTTGTGGAAAGCGTCTGAGGAGTTTAAATAAAAGAAACTATTAAAAAGTTCGAATCCCACGTGGATCGAGCTTTTTTCATTATTTCAAAAAACAAAAAAGCCTTATAAGTAAGGCTCTCAGGTCAGTGCGATATACGTATTTCTTGGCGGGGAAGATGCGATTCGAACTTGGTGGGTCGTCCTCTGTTTTTAGTCATAAATCTTGCAAAAAGTACTCAGGGTTCGAATCCTACTTGGGTCCAATTTTTTTGGAAAAAATGATAAACAAAAAAGCCTTTAAAATAAGGCTCTTAGGTCAGTGCGATACTCGCATTTCTTGGCGGAAGAAACAGGATTCGAACCTGCGATACCATTTCTGATATACGTCCTTTCCAAGGACGCGCGTTAAACCACTCCGCCATTCTTCCATATCCAAAAATTTTTGGATATCTTTATCTTAGTCATTTAGTATAAATCATCAAGAAGTATATAAGATTGATAAGGTACGCATGGATAGTTTATAATTCATATCTCTTTCAATCTAGTCACCACAGTAATTATGAAAGGGGGTGTAGCATCATCTGTTTTGTCAGATGATGTTTTGTAGCTGTCAAGTAAATACAGGTAGTTTGAATATCTTTATGCCCCATCATTCTTGAAAGACTAAATATGTCGCATCCGCCTTCAAGCATCAAGGTTGCAAAGGTGTGTCTTAGAGAGTGACTTGTTATATGTATTCCTGATGCTAATCGAATCTGAGCTATTAGTCTTTTTAATCCTGAATCAGTAAATCCAACATTTCTGTAATATGAGCAAAATAACTCAGGGCATGTTTTATTCTTTAACCTTCTTTGAATAATATATTCATGAAGTATCTTATTCAGTTTAAGAGGAATTGGTAGTGTTCTAAAGCTTTTTCGTTTTGCAGTATTCACGGTCAAAATTTGATTCATTAAATCAATATCATTTATTTTTAAGTTTAGTAGCTCATATTTTCTTAATCCAGTATATAAAAAGAGGGCGAGGATGGCAGTATTTCTTTTTAATAAAAAATCAGATGAGAAAGGATAATTTTTAACAGTAGTAATAATTCGCTGTGATTCTAATTGAGAAAACTTTCTTCTTGGAATTGCTTTTACTTTCGGTGTTTCTATTATGTCGGCAAAATTTGTTTCAATATATTTATTTAAAACGCACCAACGGAAAAAGACTAATAACGACTTATGATATACAAGAAAGGTATTTGATAACCAATTTCTTGTGACTCTCCCGTATTTAAAAAACCTAGAAACGTTGTCTTGATTAATATCGGATATGTTTTCAATATTAGTTATTTTGATAAAAAATAAGATATTTTCTTTATATCGTTTAATGGTAGATTTTGATAATCCCTTAGTGTAATGGCAGTAATTACAGAATTCATTTAGTAGTATTTTTATGTTCATGATGTTGTATAGTGATTAAGGAGTATGAAACAACAAACAAAGTAGACTCATGTTTAGACTATCATTTTTTATAAAATATGATAGTCTAATAAGTATGAAAGAAAATTTTAATCCTCATAATTTACCATTAAAAGAACTTAATTGGATTGATATAATTGAATATATTGGACCAGCACACGATTCTATCGCACGTTTTGATGGTTTATTACAAAGTATTCCAAATCCAAGTATCTTACTCTCGCCACTTACCGCTCAGGAAGCTGTTCTTTCTTCAAAGATTGAAGGTACTCAAGCAACTATTCAAGAAGTTTTGAAGTATGAAGCTGATTTAGATTTAGATGGTGTAACCGAACATAAAAGAGGAGATATTCAAGAGATTTTGAATTATCGTCAGGCAATGTTCTTTGCTATTAGTGAGATGGAAAAAGTCGGATTTACACAGAGACTTTTGAAAGGTATCCATAAGATTTTACTATCAGGTGTTCGAGGGCAAAACCAGACACCTGGGGAATTCAGAAAAAAAGATGTATATATTGGTACCCCAGGAAAGCCAGAATTAGCAAGATATGTACCACCAGTTTGGCAAGATCTAGACAAACATTTAACTAATTTTGAGCAATATGCAAATCTAGATGATAAAGATCTCATAGTTCAACTTGCTATTATTCATGCCCAGTTTGAGATCATTCATCCGTTTAGTGATGGAAATGGAAGAATGGGAAGAATAATCATGCCCTTATTCCTAAAATTTAAGGGAGTTTTAAATAGTCCGATGCTGTATCTCAGTGGTTATTTTGAAAATCACAGAGATGAATATTATTCATCATTGCAAGCCATCTCAGATAATAATGATTGGGAACAATGGATTCAATACTTCCTTAAGGCGGTTGTTGAGCAAACCAATGAGAATATAGAAAAGGCTAAAAAAGTTCAAGTCCTTTATGAGAGACTTAAGAATACCATTGCAACTGTAGTAAATTCAAAATATGCTTTTGTGACATTAGATGCTATTTTTTCTCGACCAATTTTTAATGGTGTTCAGTTTAGGGAAATTTCAGAAATACCTGAAACAAGCTCTCATCGTATCTTAAGAGAACTAGAGAATTCAGGTGTTATTAAAATGCTTAGAAAAGCTTCAGGGAGAAGTCCAGCTGTATATTCTTTTGATGAACTTTTATCTATTGTAGAGGTATAGACTGTCATGTTTGGTGGTCAAAACTATTAGAGTTTCAAATATTTAAATTTATGATAGTCAAAACAATTTGACTATCATTTGTGATAGTCAAAAACACTCAGGTTAATGAGTGTTTTTTAGCATAAATTTAAATAGAGCACTTCTCAAATGATATGTGGTCGTTAAAAAAGTGAAAAAAGAAAATTACCCTTATTTTGCTTGTGATCATATCTTTTTACGATGGGTCGCCAAATTTCCAACGATGCGCGTTAAGCCACTCCGCCACCCTTCTGCTTTGTATATAAAATAATATTTTATATTTATTTTATACTATCATGTATACTAAAGAAATGAATATTTTAATGATACTTGTAATGATCTTGGCGACTATTATATTTTTTGGTTTACCAATATGGAATTTGGCACGATTACAAAACAAGAAACACATATTGTGGGCAATTGTTCCCATTGTGATATTTATCAGTTTATTTGCTGTCGCAAATATTTTTGAAGCAGCAGAAAATGATTTTTGGTATAAAATCATAAAACCTCTGAGTTATTATTGGCTCATTATCAGTATGATGTTATTTGCTGTTTCGGTTGGTTGGACCTTATTGGGATATGCCTTTAAAATCTCTCCAAAGAAAATTTTTTGGCTTATTATAATTTCAACGTTTATTTATGTAGGAATTGCAGCAATTAATGGGCAACGTATTGTTGTAAAGGACCTCGACCTTCCAGCACAGAATATCAGTCGGCAATATGATTTTGTACATATTACAGATCTCCATAGTGGCTCTACTGATCGTGTTCATGCACAAAATATTGTTAATAAGATTAAACCACTTGATCCTGAATTTATGGTCATCACGGGAGATTTTATTGATGAATATTATGCGACAGGCTATGATATTGAGCCATTTAACGAACTGGATTTTCCTATTTTTCTTATCACAGGAAACCATGAATATTATTTAGAGAATGGAAAAATTAATGAGGTGATTGCTAATACAGATATTCTTTTGATTGATGATATGAAAGTTGTTTTTGATGAATTAGATATTATTGGTGTGAATGAATTAGCGACCGTTGATCAAACGATTGCAGGAGTTGGTGGGATTGATCCTAATCGTTACTCTATTCTTTTAGATCATCAACCAAAAACAGACGAAGCGATTCGAGCATCTGAAAACGGTGCAGAACTCATGCTCTCTGGTCATACTCACAAGGGTCAAATTTGGCCAATGAATTGGTTAATTAAATTACAATTTAAATATGTTTCAGGTTTGTATCAAATCGGAGAAATGTTTTTGTATATTAACCAAGGAACAGGTACTTTGGGACCAAAGTTACGTGTGAATAGTGTTAATGAAATTACACATATACATTTATTGCCAGAATCTTAAAATAAGCGAACTTCTGCGTTAAAAAGCACGCTCGTGTATTTACGGTAGGTAACTACCGCGCATCCACTCGCGTGCTTTTTGCCTTGAATTTCATCTAATTTAAAAATTCTGGATTTTCTGAAATCAAAGATGATATACTTAGACTATGAAAAAACTCTCTGTAGAATACGCTCATATATATACAAATTCAGAAATAAATAAAGAACATGAAGTAGCTTTAGAATATCTTAATCCGTATGTAAATAATGTAGAAAACTCTCTTGTAGTTATGATAGATGATTATTCATTTCCAGATCCAACTTTTGATTATGATAATTTAAGTAATTGGTTAGCAGAAAATAATGCAAAACCAAATATTGTAATTCGTGAATCACAGCTTATTCCTGATTGTGATTATGTTTTGAATTTAGTTCGAGAAATTCAACTAAAAAGTGACCTTATTTCATATATTAAGAAAGGGAAATATCCTTGTTCTTTATTTATTGCTACCTGGTATTTAATTCGATTGGGATGTATTGATTCAAAAATCTTTCCAAAAGAAGAAACTGCCAAGAATTTATTAAACATTCTTCCAGAAAGTTTTAAACCTTTTGAAGAAAAAGGCTTAGATATTATTCGAGCAACACAGTACAGTGGTATGATTGATAATATAAAATATCAATTTATTAAAGGAAGAGAAATCTAACATGAAAACCTTCACAGAAAAAGTAATAACCGTTGTTACAAAAATCCCAAAAGGGAAGGTAATGACCTATCGAGAGGTAGCACAAAAGGCAGGCTCGCCAAAGGCGAGCCGAGCCGTTGGCAGTATTATGGCAAAAAATACCGATTTTAATGTTCCATGTCATCGCGTCATTCGATCTGATGGAACAATTGGTCCGTATAATGGACTGCGAGGGAATTCTAAAGAAAAAATCTTAAGAGACGAAGGAGCTATTACTTAGCTTCTTTTTTGATATGATGAATATATGCAAAAACCTTGGAATCGACCTGATTATGCTGTGTGGAGTTTATCTACCATTGATGAATCAGGAATATATAATATGAATATTTGTACCTATGTGACGGCTATCTCTATGCAACCAAAACAATTCTGCATTGCCGTTTATAAGGGAACGAAAACGTATGAAAATGTACACAAAGGGAATCAGGTAATTCTCCAACTCCTTGGTACTCATCAATCAGATGTCGTTCGCAATCTTGGTAAAACCAGTGGCTTTGATAAGGATAAGGTTTCAATCGTACATAAGAAACATCCTATTATTACGGTTCAAAATCTAGCTGTGATGAGTGATTCATTAGGGTACTGTGTTATTGAATATAGTCAGATTATTGAAACAGATGGAGATCATGATTTAATTGTTGGTAATGTCGTGAATTATAAAAATTTGAACGAAGGAGAAGTACTCACCACTAAAAAATTGAAAGAATTAAACATTATCTCAGTATAAATTACCGAGATTTTGTTATAGTAGGATTATGAATTTTCCAACAACGTATTCACACATTATTGAACGTATAAAAAATATTAATCCAAAAACATATGCACGTACGCGAAATCATCTTGAAGGTGATGTGAGTTTTCTCTCGCCGTATTTAACTCGAGGAATTATCACCTTGCCGCAGGTACGTGATATTGTCTTAGAAAAATTTTCAAAAAAAGAAGCTGAAAAATTTATTCAAGAACTCGCATGGCGAGAATATTTCCAAAAAGTCTACCGAGAAAAAGGCGATGAGATTTTTAATGACCTGCGCTTTGAGCAACCAGCGGTTAATGTAAGAGGCGAAATACCCGAATCAATTATTCAGGCTGAAACAGGTATTACTATTATTGATGAGTCTATTAAACAACTTTATGAATCAGGATATATGCATAATCATGCACGTATGTGGGCGTCGTCGATCTCGAGCAATATTGCACATTGTCACTGGTGGATACCATCAAAATGGATGTATTACCATCTATTGGATGGAGACTTAGCATCAAACTCATTATCATGGCAATGGGTGTGTGGAGCCTTTGCCTCAAAACAATATGTAGCTCATCAGGAACTCATGAATACCTGCTCACCAATCCATCAATCCCAAACAGGTACGTTCATGGATATGCCTCGTGAGAATTTATTAGATATGGATTTACCAGAAATATTAGAGAAAACTATCGAACCAGAATTACCAGTATTTTTACCAAAAGGAGATACTGGTACCTTAAATAATAAAGACCTTATATTATTTCATCCATGGAATTTAGATCCCAATTATCATACAGATGGTGACGTTCAAAAGGTGTTGATTATTGAACCATCTCATTTTAAAAAATTCCCTGTTTCAGAAAAAGTCATGAATTTTATTGTAGATCTTGCCCGAGACAATATTGAGGGTATTCAAATGTATGTCGGCGAACAGTCTGAATTGATTAAAAATTTTGACGGGAAAATTTACTATCAATACCATAAGAACGTTGAACATTGGCAGGGAGCAAAGGAATTACAAGATGAGTTATTTCCAGAAGTTCAAGGGTATTATAAAAACTTCTTTTCGTTTTGGAAAAAATGTCAGAAGTTTATATAAATCAAAAAAATTAATCATTATGATTATTTTTTTTATAAAAGGGATTGCTTAAATAAGATTGAGTTCGAGGTGTCGAGAAATTTTTTATTAAATTTCAAAATCAAGATGTATTTCTAGGAAGTAAGTATTTTTTATTCAAGCGGTAGTAATCTACCGTGCGAAGAAAAAATACGAAACTGACAACGAAAGACACTTGATTTTAAATTTAAACAGACATGCCTGCGACGTAACCAGTAGTCCAACACA
>CALBVO010000053.1 GCA_937970115.1 Minisyncoccota bacterium
GCTGGAGCTGGAGCTGGAGCTGGAGCTGGAGCTGGAGCTGGAGCTGGAGCTGGAGCTGGAGCTGGAGCTGGAGCTGGAGCTGGAGCTGGAGCTGGAGCTGGAGCTGGAGCTTCAATCTCTTGATGATATAAATCAATTTCAGTATCTGGCGTTTTTTTATAAGCATCAAGTACTTTGTGGTGTATACTCATTTCTTGATTTACCTGTTCTTGGGAAGACTGTTTTTTATCAACGGTTACTCCGGTTGAAAATTCTATCTCTTGTTCTTGAGTCTTTGCACCAAAACCTGTACCGGTTAAATAGTTTTCCATCATGCTATTTTCTCGTTCCACCTTTTGCATTGAACTTAGAATTTGTTCAAGATCCTTGATTGTAAAATAATCAATAGTAATCTGCCCTCCATTTTCTTTTGGCTCAATATGAACTCGAGTACCAAGATTTTCTGCTAATTGCTTTTCATAATTACGAATCTTTGGGTCAACAATAAACTCTTTTTTACGAACCTTATCTTGGGCAATTTTTCGAGCAACTTTTTCTGCATCACGAACTGATAATTTTTTAACCATGATCTCCTTGAACAAAGTTGTTTGTTCTTCTGGCCGATCAGTTAGCATTAATAATGGCCGAGTATGACCTTCAGTAATACGACTTTCTAGTAATCCTTTTTTAATTTCCTCAGGAAGCGAAAGAAGTCGTAATGTATTTGAAACATATACACGACTCTTCCCCATTCGCTTTCCGATTTCAACATGGGTTAAATTAAATTCCTTATAAAGTTGTTCAAAGGCCAGGGCCCGATCAATCGGATTAAGGTCCTCTCGTTGCAGGTTTTCAATAATAGCTAACTCTAATTTTACCTTATCATCAGTTTCCTTCCGGATAATAATTGGTACCTGAGCAAGTCCTGCAATTTTTGACGCACGCAATCTTCGTTCACCAGCAATCAGCTCATAATGAACATCCATTCCGTGATTGTCAGGTCGTAATATTTCCTTGCGAGTAACAACAAGAGGTTGCAATACACCATACTGCCGAATAGAATCTGCTAAGTCCTCAAGAGCTCGTGGTTCGAATTCTTTTCGCGGCTGAAAAGGGTTTGGTTTAATCTTCATTGTTTCGACCCAAAAAATAGAATTGTTCTGATATTCTGACATAATTACCCACAGTATATCACAGTCACTTTTCTTATTACAACTTGCATGAAAAATTCCTTTTTAGTAGTATCAAGTGGTCGAAGAGATAAAATAAAAATATCAGAGCCTGGAATTCCTAGATTGAATAGTTTCTGGGATTTGTTAATAAGGCAAACCTTTAAAGGTAAAGTGCTGGAGTGGCTGAATTGGTAGCTGAGGTAATCCTGCGAATTACCGAAGAGTGACTCCTTTTGAATATAGTGTGCCGGAGTGGTGGAATTGGTAGACACGTGCGACTCAAAATCGCATGTCTTCGGACGTGAGGGTTCAAGTCCCTCCTCCGGCACAGTGTATTCAAAAGATTAAAATCGCACCACAATGTTTAAATCAAAGATCAATTTAAAAAAATCACAGATTTAATACAAATTAAAAAAACAGTCACGCGACTGCTTTTTTCTTTTTTCTTTTTTTAGTAATAGCTATTTTCTTAAGAGATGAATTCTGCTGATTCAAAGAGCTTTCATAAGAACATTCTGATATATAAGAAGATGATAGAAAATGCCCATAATCATTCAAGGATAGAGGGGAAACATCTTTTAATACATGAGAACGTATATTTATACGTTTCATAATAATATTTTTATACCCTTGGTAACGATTTTTAATCAGATAATTAGGCTTAGAGCTCCCGACCATAATGGTCATATAAATAGCTGGACTAAAATCCTTACCATATATTTCAAAAACTTTTTTCTTGAATATCGATTCATTAATAAATGATACTTTTTGATTAATATAAAATTGTGTAAATGAATAAGCACCCTTGAAAACTAATTCTGAAGAAAGAGTATATATAGGTCTAAGCCGGAAAATAGGTTCAAAATCTTCAAGCCATAGTCGCATTCTTTTATTACGAGATTCAATTTGTGGGACAGTAAGATACTGAGTAATTTCTTTTAATTGATGTACCTGAAATAATGGAATAATTTTAGTTCCTAGATAATGAAAATTAATAACCCTTTCTTCGATAACAACTTGTGTCCCTAAATGGTTACGAGAAAAAATAGGTATTAATTCAACCTTTTGATATCCAGCTTCAAAAACAGTATGAGACACAACACGATCCAATAAATGATATTTAACCATAGCGTTACGCTTTCTTCTTGGTTCCAATAGTTTAATATTCATATTTGATTGTTTTTATTTATACTTAATTTAACAATTTTAAAAAATAAAAACAAGATATCTCTTGTTTTTATTTTTTATTTCTCGGTCTGATCTCCTTCAAGAATTTCTTCAACTTCGATTTCTACTTCTTCAGATTCTATTGATTCATTTTGAGTTTCTGGAACGTCAGTTGATGTTGCTTGATCATTTTCAGATAATAAAACTAAATCTCGGTACGTTTTTGCGTACATCAAATAAACAATTGGTAAAGCAACAAAAATTCCAACACCAAGAGCAAGTAGTCCTGCAATTGCGATAAGTCCAGCTCTGAAACCAATCACAAAGATTCGCCATTTATATCCATTAGTTATTTTCCAACTTTTTTTAAGTGATTCAATAATACCTGCTTTTTTATCAATAATAAGATAGGTTGCTTGTGACAATCCAAAAGTCAAAATAATACCCGGGACAATCAATAAAATATATCCGATTAATGTGAGAATACTTGCTACGAGTGATGCAAGAAATACAAATACGACATCTTTTATTGATGGTCTTGTAAACATTTCTTTGAAGGAAATTTGATTTCCGTCCACCAATGATAATACACTATACATAAAACCTAAGCCAACAATCACATTTATAATACTTGAAACAATTGCAATAATATATGACTCTCCAAAAAATTCTGGTATCACTTGAAGAGCAAGTAATACAACTGACATAAGAATCAATGTCTTCCAGTTTTTTTTAAATAAATTATAAGAAGCTTTTAAAATTTTTGTTCCGTATCCTTTTTGATTTAATAAAATATTTTCCATAGTAGAGTAAGTATACCAAAAACATTTCAAAATAATAGTAAAAAACAGTAGAATACTACTGTTTTTTACTATTATTTTTTAGGTTTAACAATTGGAAAGAAAATTACATCACGAAGATTCTTTTGTTCGGTAAAAAATGCAACTAATCGATCAATTCCCATACCAAATCCTGTCATAGGTGGCATACCATGTTCCATAGCAGTCAAAAATTCCTCGTTAATGTCCATGGCCTCTTTATCACCATCTGCTTTTGCTTTGGCTTGGGATTCCAATAATTCTCGTTGTTTGATTGGATTAACCAATTCAGTGTATTGATTAGTGATTTCCGCTCCACCAATAATTAACTGAGCAACACGTGCGGTTCCATCAGTATTTTGCTGAGCAAGTGGTTTCAAGTCACCAGGATAATCAACAACAAATGCAGGACCAGTAATGTTGTTTCGTGATGATTTTTTATAAATATAATCCAACAAGTTTGCTCGTCCAGTATTGGCAAGTTCATTGGTATCTATTCCCCATTCTGTGGCCTTTTTTTGCACTTCTTCTAAGGTCGCAGATTCGATATCAATTCCAGCGTTTTCTTTTAAAAGATCTGGGAATCGTAATCGCGGCCAGTCACCTGAAATATCTACCTCTATTTCATTTTCGTTTTTATCCCATGTTTTAAATACCGTCGTACCACATACACTATGAGCAAGTGATTTTATCAGATCTTCTGTCCATTTCATATTTTGCTCTAAGGTCTCATAGGCTGCATACCATTCAATCATCGTAAACTCTTGAATATGAGTTGGATCTGATCCTTCGTTTCGGAAATTTTTTCCAATTTCGTAAATACGTGGATATCCTCCTGCCATGATTATTTTGTGTTCTAGTTCCAGCGAAATTCGCAACACCATATCCATATCCATATCGTTATGATGAGTGTTAAATGTTTCTGCCATGGCTCCTCCTGCCTGATTTTGCAATATTGGTGTTTCAACCTCCATAAAATTTCGATCATCAAGAAATCGACGAATACCAGAAATAATGTGTGAACGCATTTGGAATCGTTTAAAAGATCGTGGATTTGAAATTATATCGAGATACCGTTTGCGATAGATTTCATCCTGATCTTGTAATCCTGAGTGTTTGTCTGGCAATGGTAATAATGATTTACCTGCCATCTTCCAATCAGCCACCAAGAGGCTCTCAGCACCACGTTTGGTGATAAATAAAGTACCTTCACACCAAACAAAATCACCGACATCAACTGTATCTTTAAAAAGGGTCATTTTATCTTCGGCAATGTCGTCTTTTTTTAATACTAACTGAAATTCATCAGTTCCATCATTGAGAACAATAAACATAATCGCTCCAGCACCTCGAATAGCCATAACACGACCAGCAACAGAGGTCTCGTCACCAGATTCAAAATGATCATTAACTTGTTTTAATGTGTGTTTACGTGTAAGGTCAGCTAAAAATGATTCCATTCCTGCTTTTTTTAACTTTTCCATTTTTTCAAGTCGTACCTGACGCAATTCTTGTAGTGATGCCATAATGATCTAAGTATAAAGGAATGATAAGATGTTTCAAGAAAAAGGACGAAAGCTACGCTTTCGTCCTTTTTCTTCTTCGTAAAATATTTGACATGTATATTATATTATGATAATATAAAATTACAAATCAATAAAAAATAAAACATGAAAAATTTAATTAACACGGATAAAATCATTGGGTTATCAAAAGCAACTTCCCAAGAAGAAAGAATTCAAGCATTTATCAAAAATGGTGAGCTTTGTGGAGGTCAAAACTTTAATGTATTAAAAACAGAAGAAGCCACGTATATAGCAATAAATTCCTATGGAAACGGAAATGACTATAGTATAGCTGTTACGGTAACTTCTAATGAATGTGTTGCGACAATTTGCCATAATACAGATTATGGAAAAGAAGTTCTTAAAGCTTTTACAGAAGCCATTGAAGACATCAGTGAGTTTCATTGGTGTAGAATTTATAAAGCTCTACCAAATAAAATTGAAGAATTTATAAGCATAGTATCTGTAGTATTAAGTTATGAATATAGAAAACTTAAAATGATATAATAATTACAGTTATGCATAAATAAACCACCTTATTGTAAATAATAAGGTGGTTTTTTCGAGCCTATACAAATATCTGTTAAAAAATGAGGGCTCCTATTCCGTATAACAGGAAAGCTGTTTGAACGTAGTGAGTTCTTGAGTGTATGAATAGCAGCTCTTATTTAAAGATATTTATATGAGATCAAGGACTTTTTCCTAGTTTTTCGTCTGAAAAAGTAGAAATATTATTTAACAGATTTTATCTCATATTCAGTTACCCCTTTTGGTGTTTCAACACCTACAACTTCCCCTTTCTGCTTATTCATAATTGCAGAACCAATTGGTGATTCAAACGAAATTTTTCCAGTAGAGAAATCTGCCTCTTCGTTACCTACAATTTGATAGGTTTTTTCTTGACGTGTTTCTGTTTTAATCAAAATCACCTTTGATCCCAGGCCAATCGTTCCGTCAGTATTTGCTTCTACGACAACAGCATTTTTTAGGATATGTTCAATTTGTGAAATACGCGCTTCGTTTTTACCTTGAGCATCCTTTGATGAATGATATTCAGCATTCTCAGATAAATCACCTAATGATTTTGCAAATGCCAAGCGCTCTAAAATATCAGAACGAACCGTTGTTTTAAGATGTTCAAGTTCTGTTTCTAGTTGGGCTTTTTTTTCTTCAGTTAAAAATTCCTGTGTTTCCATGATCTTTATAGTATATGAATGTTCATCAGTATTGCAACAAAAAAAACGACTATTCATCGTTTTTAAATGACTCCCAAAATTCTGGATAGCTCTCTTCCACCGAATCAACAAATTCACGCATAGCACGACCGGCAGAACCTTCGCTCTCGCTTGGTGCACGTTCCATAACAATACTAAATGCATACTGAGGTTTATCATATGGGAAAAATCCAATAATCCAAGAATTATAAAACTCATTATTGCTACCTACCTGGGCTGTACCTGTTTTCGCGGCCATATCTACGTAAGGTATATCAATTATTTTGGCCGTTCCCTTGGTAACTGTATCACGCATACCAAGACGAATAAGCTCGTAATTGTTTGGTGAAATTTCAGTAGTGATTGGGTCTGCAATTCGATCCTGTTTTACTAATAGCGGAGCTAATAAGGTCCCATTATTTGCCAAAGCAGCTGTCGCGCGCGTCATTTGAATAGGGGTTACCTGAAAACCAAATTGACCAATAGAGGTAATATAAGTGTCACCCAATCGCCATGTACCATCATCAAATAATCGACTTTTCCAATCGGGATTTGGAATAGTTCCTATCGCTTCGTTACCAAAATCAATTCCTGTAGATTCGGTAATATCAAAAAGTCGAATATATTTTTCTATTTTTGTGATACCTAATCCTTCTTGATCTTGATATCCTCCACCTAAAGCATAGAAAAATGTATTAACCGAATCACTAATAGCATGACGTACGTCAGTGATTCCATGACCACCTCGCCGCCAATCACGGAATACACTAGCATTCGAAGGATTAAATCTATTTGGAATTTCAATTTTACCA
>CALBVO010000054.1 GCA_937970115.1 Minisyncoccota bacterium
TTTGCAAATAAAAAAGCCCTAGAAATGAATCTAGGGATTAAAGAAAAACTTCCAAAAGACTCATTGCTCTTGGAAGTTAAAAGTTATGTGATTATAGAAATATTTTCTCCGAGTATTGTATTTTTTGTTTGATTAAATGTCACACCTTAATCAATCTAAGAGATCACTTAGTTTCACTCGCCGCTACTGCTAAGTATTTATAATTCCTCTAAGTATATGGGTGATTACCTTAGGTCTCCATAAAAACATTTTTCTTAGATACAAAGTAAGAATAACTTTTTCAGAATATTCTTTTTGTAAAATAATACTGGTACTTAGATGTTTCAGTTCTCAATATTATTTTTCAAAAAATTTGTAGGTCATTTCGTATGTGCCGATCACTACAACTTATCGCAGCTTATCACGTTTATATTTACAAAAGAATATATCTATCTAAAACATTAGTTCTATTTATATAAATAGTCAATTAAATTAATTGCAAAATACATAAATTTCCGTAATATATGTACCAACCTAATATTATTAGCGGTTGTGTATGTAACCCTCACCTTTCGGACCCTTACTGAATTACTGATGAAGATGAGAGCATACACACTATTTAGGAACACCGCGACTTTTTAGTTGCGCATTTTTTATAGGTAAATATCATATTTATCTCAAACACTATTATGGAATTAGAAAATACAGTTTTAGGTAAACTACTTACCCAAAGTGAAACACCAGTATTAGAAGCTGGAGAATTAATTGAAGGAAACGTTATCAGCATTCAAGGTACTCAAGTATTCGTAAACCTACATCCTCACGGAACAGGAATCATTTATGGAAAGGAATACCTAACAGCACGAGATATGATCCGAGCATTAAATGCAGGAGATACTATTAAGGCAAAGATTGTTGAGCTTGAAAATGATGATGGTTACATTGAACTATCTCTAAAAGAAGCAAAACAAGCACTCGCTTGGGGAGAAGCAGAAGAAGCATTAAAAGAAGGGTCTACTCTTGAGATTATCGTAAAAGAAGCCAACAAAGGAGGTCTTATGTTGGACTGGAATGGGATTTCAGGATTCCTTCCTGCGTCACAATTGAACGCTGAGCACTATCCACGTGTAGAGTCAGGAGATAAAGACGCGATTGTAAATCAGTTGAAAAAATTAATTGGTCAAAAACTATCGGTTAATGTTCTCTCGGTTAATCCAAAGGAAGGAAAACTTATTTTCTCTGAAAAAGGAGAAAAAGCTGGAACGCGAGAAAAATCAGTTCCATCAAAATATTCTGTTGGAGACACTATCGAATGTGAAGTTACTGGATTGGTTGATTTTGGAATCTTCCTAAAATTAGAAGAAGGTGTTGAAGGACTCGTACACATTTCGGAAATGGCATGGTCACTCGTTGAAAATCCGCGAACCCTCTACAAGGTTGGTGATACGGTAAAGGCAAAGATTATTGAAATCAAAGACGGAAAGATTTCATTCTCAATCAAGGCTCTTACAGCGAATCCATGGACAACCGTTGATGGTAAATACTCAATCGGAGACAAGGTAAACGGAGTTGTTATTAAACACAACAAACACGGAGCCCTCGTTTCAATTGAACAAGGAGTTGCTGGATTAGTACACATTTCAGAATTTGAATCTGAAAAGGCACTTAAATCAGAACTTGGTCTCGGTCAAGCATATGATTTCTCAATTACAACCTTTGAACCAAAAGATCAAAAACTTACGCTTTCATTCAAAGCCTAATAAAAAATACCCTATTGGGTATTTTTTATTAATATCTTAAATCAATAAAATAAATAAAAATTTTCTAAAAATTACCATCAGTTTCAAAAGGGCAATTGGGTGAATAAAATGCACTCTGGATTAAATTAGCAACAAGAAATGAATTATCAATAAGCCCTGTTCCACATATTTGAACTTTTTTTTGTTGGTAGTAACCATACCCTAAGATTCCGAGAAATATAATAATAACAAGAATAATAATTTTTTTCATAACAGATATATTATAATAAAAAAATCTATAATGCCATTCATAATTATTTGCTGTTATATGTATTCATTGCCCTCTCTCTTCCCTCTTCAGCGAGACTTTTGATAATACGTTCTATTTTTGGTGCTAATTCATTATGAATAATTTTTTGTTCTTCTGGTGGGAAGTTTCCTAGGACGTTTGGCTTTGCCAAACGTCCATCATCTATTTTTCGCGAGATTCCAATACGAATACGAATAGATTTCTTTGAACCTAAATGGTTCGTAATTGATTTCATTCCATTATGCCCTCCATCACCGCGATCAAATGAAACACGAATATCACCAAACGCTAAATCAATATCGTCATATATCACCAGTACATGTTCTGGATCAAAATCAACTTCTTTTTTTAAAAATGAAATGACTTCTCCTGAATTATTCATAAATGTTTGAGGTTTAATATACAAACCATGATGACCTGTTTTAATATCAGCATTCATATATTTATGATGATTCCATCCATCAGAAAATAGCTCATCAAAAATAAGCCAGGCTATGTTGTGTCGTGTATTTCTATATTTTTCTCCTGGATTCCCTAATCCAATAATATATAACATGGTTACAGTATAACGATTGAGGTAAATAAAAAAAGCAGTTACTAATTAGTAACTACTTTTGACTTAT
>CALBVO010000055.1 GCA_937970115.1 Minisyncoccota bacterium
ATATGAGTGTCGTTAAAAACTATGTACAGAATCAAGGTCTACCAGAGTATGAACAAGTTTATCTGTCACAACAATCACTCTTTCCACTCTAGCCTATCGAAGTAACAACTACCCCGTGACTTTAGTCCGGGGTAGTTTATTTAGATAGTATGTTTTCCTTGTGATAATTCCCAATACCGATAAATCAAAATTGCCATATACACGGTAATTGATAATGCAATAATAATAACTATTTTTGATAATAATACATCATATTGTAATAATCCCATGGTACGTAACAAATACCACCAATCATGACCAGCTGGATCACCTCCAATCAATGGTAATACGCGTGCACGTGCATCTGCCATATAAATAGCAATGTCATACAGTGCAGTGGTAATCCACCACAGAGAAAATACCTTACCTGGTGTATCTCGTTTCATCCAGAAATATCCTAAAAATAAACTTGGCATGATTAATTCACCTAGTGTTCCACCCAAAACATAAATAAATCTTCCAAAAGGTGAAAAAATCCAATGACCGGCTTCGTGAAAGAAAATATTTAATGATGAAATAATCCATGGTTGAGATCCAGTCACAAACATCCAAATATTGAACACAGTCAGGGCCGAGAGAAAGATAATGGTGGTATATACTTTTTGTTGATGAATATCCATATACAATTATTATACCTAAGGGGTAAAAAAATAATAAATAGACAAAAATTCTTTAGATAACCATTATAAATTTGCATAGAAAAACAACTCGTGTTTTGAGTTGTTTTTCTATATCCATGTTCAGGTATTTTATTAATTCTCTAAGTTTTTAGAATCACATGCAACCTTGTTCAAGAAAAATTCTTCTGTTTCGAAAACAATATTATTCAAATCTTTATACATATATACTTCATTTTCATCTAAATATTTAGGAGTCTCAATCTTTTGATATCCAACAAATAATTGATCATTTTCTATTTTATAAATTCGCTGTTCTTGCCATGTTTCACCTTCTGCAATTGCTGTGGCAATCACGTTTAAAAATCCATCCTGCGTCACCCCAATAAAAGTGGCGCGATTACTATCACGTCCAGCAGGGAGAATATCATGCGTCCCTGTAACACGTGCATTGTCCAAATACGAAAATTTAATATATTCACGATCATAGATCGTATTTTGAACCTCTTCTTGATCTGTATTTACAGATATATCAGATGCTTTTTTATACTCATAGCAAACTTGATCCAAGGACGATGTTTCGTTTTGAATAAGTTTGACCTCTTGAATGTTGTTTGTTTTATTCTTCAAAACAAGAGAAACGATTACCAATATAATTATAGCTAATGGTAATATAAATTTTGAATATTTTTTCATATGATCGAGTATACCAAAAAAGAAAAAACCGTATAGGTTTTTTCTTTAACAAAAAGTTTAATTACTAAGCCTTTTGGAAACAATCTCGACATGAAACTGTTTCAGGATCTCGTGGATTAAATGGAAGAGATGTAATTGCAGTATCACAATCCATACATTTCCAATCTCCTTCAACCATTTGTCGTTCACGACGTGCTGGTTTGTTTTTCATGTGACAATCACGACAAGTAATACTCTCTACTGATGCTGGATCAAATGGTAATACGGTAATTTTTGCATCACAATCTGAACAATTCCAATCCCCTTCGAACATTTGTCGTGCTGGACGTCCTTTTGCCATACAGTCTCGACATTTTAGGTCGTCAGTATTTCGTGGATTAAATGGTAATTCTTTTATATCTGCGCTACATTCGCAACAATTCCAATCTCCTTGGAACATTTCTCGTTCATTCATTTCGTTTTTATATATGTCTATTCTCTAAAATAGAACATTAATTATGTTTCTAAATTGATTTGCCAGAATCTACGTACATATATACCAGTTCTTAAATCTCTTTAACTCTAGCACAAGGTTTCGAAAAAAACTATAATTATTGTGTATATTCTAATGCAACTATCTCATCAAGTGCTTTGCGTACTTTTTTTGCATGTTGCATAGCATCATCTACTGATCGATAACCAATAGGTAAAACAAGTGTTGCCGTAAGATTTCGATCATTGAGTTCTAAAATTTCGTTGTATTTTTCTGGTTCAAAGCCTTCCATTGGACAGGTATCAATTTTTAAATCTGCAGCAGCAATGAGCAGGGTTCCTAGTGCGATATAACATTGTTTTTGTGCCCACAGAGTTACCTGGTCATCTGACCATGAACCTGGACCATCTAACATCATTTGCTTGTATCCTTCGAGGCTCTCGGCATCAACGCCACGTACCTGCATAATATTTTCAATATAGGATTGAATATCGTCTGTATTCATCGTTGTCTTAGCTGCAAGAACAATAACATGTGATGCATCGCTAATTTGAGATTGATTCCACGAAACAGGTCTCAATTGATCTTGTAATTCTTGATTTTTAATAACAATGATTTCATACGGTTGTAATCCATATGACGAAGCGGTTAAATTTGTTGCTTTTAATAATTCTGTAATATGATCCTCAGCAACTTCTTTTTCTGGATCAAATTGTTTGGTGGCATATCGCCACTCTAGTTTATGTAAAATACTCATATATCCAGTATACAAGATTCCATAATTAAATGAAAAAACATTCTAACATTCTTGAGAATGTTAGAATGTTAGAATGTTTTTATTATCAATAGTGCTGGAATTATTTTCCTGCTAGGTACCATTTCACGGCATCATTCATATTCGTATGTTTTGGAACAAAGGATATTTTTTCATATTCCTCGGATTGTACATTTTGGTCTACTAACATTTCACGTGCAAATTCACCAAATTTCAAGCCTAATATCCATTCTTTTATATTCATGTAGAATTTCGTGTTCTTTACCTTACCAATAGCTCGAGAAAAATTAGACTGTGTTTCATTGGTATTACTAACACCATTAATAATGCTTGGGCTTTGCTTTGTTGTTGCACAGGTGACATACAAATCAACCAAATCTCGAATATCAATCCACGGGAAATGTTCATTTCCCGTTCCTAATATTCCACCAATGCTGAATTTAAATGTCGACGCGACCTCTGCCAATATTCCACCTGCGCCGATGATGTGTCCGTTTCGAATACAGGTAGCATTGATTCCATATTCCTGTGCGACCAAGTTTTCCTCCTCCCAGGCTTCAACTACATCTGATAGAAAATAATAATTTTTCCGTTCTGACGATTCGATTAATACCTGACCAGGCTGATTACCATAGAAACCAACCGCGGATGCTGCCGCCAACGATTCGGGTTTGTAATTGTCTCGCGACAATAATTCAACCAAATTCCGCGACCCATTAACACGCGAATCCCAAATCGCCTGTTTATGCGATTCGGTAAATCGTCCATAGATACTCTGCCCTGCTAGATGAATAACAGCATATGGATTTTCCAATTCTGGATATTCGGTATTGGGGTCAAATTTCTCTACCAGATTTTTTTTGAAAAATGTCACGTTTTGTTTTTCCTCTCGCGGAGGAAATAAATCCATGATGACAATTTCGTATCCGCCAATCTCCAACAGTCTATTGATGATTTGAGTTCCCAGGAATCCTGAACCTCCGGTGATGATAATTTTTTTCATATATTTATTATATCATCTTAGTAATTATTGACATATTTATACTAGTAATTTTTATTAATATAAATAAACGATAAAAAACTAAAATATGGAAAATGCGATATTAAGACAGTGGCTTTCTGAAGGCGGTACAGTAATAACAAATTTTGATTCCAAAGAAGAGGCTAAAAAATTTGCAAAAGAAAATAATTTACATATGAAGCCTTCGACAAAAAGTAATCCTTGGTATGTAGAAACTAAAAATGATTTTGAAACAAGTATCGTTAGTTATTTCTACTCAGGTCAATTACAAATGCACTGGCCAAAAGTTATAACAAAAGAACAATGGATCTCTGAAAATAAATAAACTAAGTCCTAAAAATGTCTATATATTAAATTAATATGGATATTTTTTATTTCCCAAATTCCCTATACACGCTACAATACAATTCATGAATAAAGCTAAAAAAGTTATTGTCATTGGAGCAGGAATTGGAAGCCTTGGAACCGCTGCCCTCTTATCAAAACGTGGGTACGACGTCACGATTGTTGAAAAAAATGAAACTCTCGGAGGACGTGCAAATATATTCACTGCCGAAGGATATACCTTTGACATGGGACCATCATGGTACCTCATGCCAGATATTTTTGAGAATTTTTATAAACTAGTTGACGAAGATATCAACGAACACCTGGATATCGTACGTCTTTCTCCTTCGTATCGCGTTTTCTTCCCTGGTGATGATGAAATTCCAGTATTGGATATGGAATCAGATCTGGAAAAAGACCTACCAACCCTCGAGAAACTAGAACCAGGTGTTACACCACGTATGCGTAAATATCTTGAGCGTTCCAAAAAACAATATGGCATTGCACAACAACATTTTATGCATCGTAATTATAATTCTGTTTGGGATTTCCTAAAATGGGAAATAGCTAAAGAAGGCCGAAATATGAATCCATTACAAACTATGGAAAAATATTTAAACAAATGGTTCAAGGATGAACGATTGAAAAAGATTTTAGAATATACCTTGGTATTTCTAGGATCTGCACCATCAAAAACACCAGCCCTCTATAATGTTATGAATCATGTTGATTTTGGAATGGGTGTATTTTATCCACGCGGAGGAATCTATACTATTATCGAATCATTCAAAAAAATGAACGAGAAATTTGGCACCACAATTCGAACATCTGCTCCAGTAAAGAAAATTATTGTAGAAAACAACTATGCAACTGGTGTTGAATTGGATAATGGAGAATTCCTAAAGGCAGATTATGTTGTATCAAACGCAGACATGTGGTTCACCGAAACGAAAATGTTAGATGAAAAAGATCAAACCTTTCCAGAAAAATATTGGGAAAAATCAACCATGGCACCAACCGCGTTTATTATGTATTTAGGTCTGAATGGTCAAACACCGAATCTGACGCATCATAATCTACGATTCTGCAAAGATTGGAAACAAAATTTTGTAGAAATTTTTGATACACCACAACTACCAAGCGATCCATCATATTATGTCTGCAAGCCAACGCATACGGATAAAAACATTGCTCCTGATGGACAGGATATTCTCTTTGTTCTCGTTCCCTTACCATACGAAATAAATCCAACCGAGGAAGAAAAGAAATCATATAGAGATAAGATTATTAATATGATGAAATCTGATCTGGATCTGCCTAATCTCGAAGAAATGATTAATTACGAGCGATCATATTGGGGAGATGATTTTTCAAAAGACTATAACGCCTACAAAGGAAACGCATTAGGTGGTCAGGCACACACTCTAAAACAAACATTACTGCGACCAAAGAATTTTAGTAAGAAGGTCAAAAATTTGTATTACGCAGGAGCAGGAACGAATCCAGGTATTGGAGTTCCAACGAGTTTGATTTCATCACAACTCGCATATAAACGTATTGAAGGAATCAAGCATCCGCATCCGTTGACTGATTTGGATGGATAAACAAGATTTTTCTTTTTATAACTAAAAAGAAACAAAAAGTTTTCAAGCTCACAAAATATTTCTAAAAACTACAAAGAATTTCTGATATTTCAAAACTCGCCTTAGGGCTCAGACAGTTGAAATATTTTCAGAAATTCTTTTTTGTTTTAGACGAAATATTTATGTAGGCTTAGTTAAATATATACATTGATAACTTGTAATATTTTTGTTTTATGATTTAATTAAAATAAATAACTTAAATTTAATATTATGAAACTAGAAAAAACTCATGAAATTCATTTTTTTACTACCATGCTTTTTGGAACTCTATTCTTAATGTTAATACTTTCATTTATGTTTAGTGCAACATTATTATTTCCAAAAATAAATTGGTGGTCGTCTGCTCTAATTACAACTCTTTCGTTTGCAATAACTTTTTTTATTCTTTATAAGATAAGATTTCGTATATGGTATTTTGTTTTTAAAAGAGAAAACAAAAAATCGCTCAACTACAAAGAATTTAAGGCGAAAGTTAGAAAAATAGAGAAGAGTGAATAATTCGTAATTATATTGATGCTATAAAGGTCAGATCTAAACTCTGATCTTTTTTATTACAAAAATTTCACACTAGGGTATTATGTAATTATGAAAATTTGGAAAATAGTTTTAGTTTGTTTATCACTCCTGTTCTTTACAATCGGAGTAGTTATGAGTTTTATCCCGAAGGAACAGTTTATTGAAATTGGTTCGATTATTGCCGTGAGCATAATTTCACTTCCGGCATTTTATGGAATGATTAAGATCTATGGACGACGTGGAATATACTCCATTATTGCACTGGGAATATTTGCATTGACCATTGAGTCAATTGGAATTCATACGGGATTCCCCTACTCACCCTTTGAATATACGATGTCGTTTGGCTATCGATTATTCGGAACCACGCCATGGACCGTATTCATCGCATGGAGCCCGCTCGTTATCGGTGCGTGGTTATTGGCACAAACATGGCTCAAACAACATTGGTCACGATTTTTGGTTTATCTAGGGATACTCGTCGGATCAGATATTATCCTGGATCCAGGAGCCGTCGCTCGCGGATTATGGAAATATACTAATGGTGGATTATGGTTTGATGTCCCCTTGCAGAATTTTGTTGGATGGATTATATCCGGAACCATTGCATATGTAATATTACGACTCTTATTAAAAAATTCTCATTCTAACATTCTCAAGAATGTTAGAATGAAATATATTTGGCTTGGATCAATGTCGTTGTTACTTTCTATATTTCTCTGGACTGGAGTTAATGCAGGATACGAATTATGGCTCCCAGCTATTATTGGGATCATATTCGGAAAAATTCTAATTCTGGGATTATTCGAAAATAAACTACCCCGGACTAAAGTCACGGGGTATTTGTTACTTCGATAATATTTCAGTGGTCTGTCTATTCCATTGTAAGATATAAGAAGCTCTATGTATAAATACACAGAGTGATACCTTGTATTTGATATTCTTGTAAG
>CALBVO010000056.1 GCA_937970115.1 Minisyncoccota bacterium
CAGTGGCGCATTTTCTGATGTCAGAAATGTATCACCCACCTTTACACCCTTTGGCATTACGATATATCGTCGTTCTCCATCTGCATAACAAACAAGAGAAATAAATGCCGATCGGTTTGGATCGTACTCAACAGTTTCAATTTTTGCTGGAATATCGTGTTTATTGTACAAGAAGTCAATTTTTCGATATTTTCGCTTGTTACCTCCACCTTTATGTCGAGTAGTAATCCGACCTTGACTATTTCGTCCCCCATTTCGCTTGATACCTTTCGTCAGAGACTTATTTGGTTTTGAAGCGGTTAGAGTATTTCGATAATCAAGAGTTACCATATTACGCCGTGATGGCGATGTTGGTTTATATGTTTTCATAATTTTATATAAATATATGTCAGTAATTATCAGCTACTGAAACTTTAATTGATAGTATGGAACTAGGCAAGTTCAATAGTATCTCCTTTTTTAAGAGTTACCATAGCTTTCTTCGTTCCTTTTTGGTGAACTTTTCGTCCACGTTTCATAACTTTTCGAGGTTTTGCATTCACTACATTTACTGAAATTGGCGTAACTTTGTACTTTTCAATAATTGCATTTTTAATTTGAATTTTATTTGCTCGAGTAGCTACGTTAAACGTAAATACGTTATCTTCTGAAATCATTGCGGCTTTCTCAGTAATTCGTGGATCAATAATAACCCATGAAAGATCTTGAGAAACAT
This sequence comes from Minisyncoccota bacterium, assembly GCA_937970115.1. Classification (GTDB taxonomy): domain Bacteria; phylum Patescibacteriota; class Minisyncoccia; order Phycocordibacterales; family UBA1006; genus UBA1006. The sequence goes on from CALBVO010000056.1 coordinate 716, forward strand.
CTCCTCCTTCAGATTTTTTAGTTGAATCTTTTTTAAACAATGCCATATCTATTTATTAGTTAGTTTTGTTTGTAAAAATTCGACCACTTGTTCTGGATTTGCAACAACCAAATATCGGTTATTCATAACATCCAAAACGTTAATATTTTCTGGTGCAGCTAATGAAACATGGAAAAGGTTCTTTGCTCCATTTTTCAATTCATCAGTGATTTCAGAAATCATAAATGCGTTATTGTGCTTTTGTGTGTTTAAGGTTTCAAAACCCTTAACTGTAGCAAATGCTTCAAATGTCGCTTTCATGTCTTTTGTTTTTCCTGATACCTTATCAAAACCATCAACAAACAAAATTTGTCCGTCTCGTAGTTTTTGTGATAATGCAACAAGAAGTGCCTTGCGACGCATTTTTACGTTAATTTTTTTATCGTAATTTCGGTCGTTTCGTGGTCCGAAGGTGATTCCCCCACCAGCCCAAATTGGAGACCGTTTTGACCCATGACGAGCCTGTCCAGTTCCCTTTTGACGCCAAGGTTTTCGCCCTCCACCTCGTACTTCTGATCGGTCTTTGGTATGAGCAGTATTGGCACGTGAATTTGATTGCATTCCAACAAAAACTTGGTGAACCAAGTCACTGTTCCAATTAAGCCCAAAAACGTTTTCTGGAAGATCGATAGTTCGAGCTTCTTTTCCCTTATGATCGTATACTTTCGTTTTCATAATAATTAATGAGCTTATCGAGAAACTACCTCAAGCAAGGTTCCTCGCTTTCCTGGTAGTGCTCCTTTTACCAATAATTGTCCGTTTTTCGCATCAACCGCAACAACCTCAAGGTTTTTTACAGTGATTCGATCAGAACCCATTCGACCGGCCATACGAGTACCTTTAAATACTCGCTGTGGACCTGTTGCCCCAATAGACCCAGCACGACGTGTATCGTGTCGGTGTCCATGTGAAGTAGGTGCTCCAGAGAAACCATGTCGTTTCACTGGACCTTGGAATCCTTTACCTTTAGAGATTCCTGAAACAGCAACGATATCTCCAGCCTCGAAAACTGAAGCATCAAGGGTATCTCCAACCTGTAGTTCAGATATTTCGTCGTTTTTTAGTCGAAACTCTTTTGCAAACCGGAAATTTCCTTTGTCACCAAAATGACCTCGTTGTGCTTTATTTATATTTTTTTCTTTTCGTTTTCCTGAGGCAATTTGTATTGCATTGTATCCATCAGTTTCTACTGATTTAATTTGCGTTACTGCTGCCTGTGGAACAGAAATGATAGTTGCCGGAACAACAACTCCATCTTCATTAAAGAATTGAGTCATTTGTTCCTTTGTTCCTAGAATAAATTTCATAATTTTGTTACGACACCTCAATTCCTCTCGCACGTCATTGAATCAAAAATTATTCGTTGTAACTTGTAGAGATTTTATCACCTATGCGGTGCATGGGCTCAAAAATCTCTCCTACGTTTCGCTGTAAAATTTTTAATTCATCTTGTACGATCATCATCTCAATATCGTTTTAGATATAAGAAATATAGAGTATATGTAGAATTTAAAATGACTACAAATAATTATATTCTTTCTATATGTTCATACCGAAGACAAAAGATGTCTTCGGTATTGGAACATCTAATTGGTTGACTCTCGCCAACATTAGTTAATAAATAATTCCTTTCTCAAACATAAGTATTGGAATTTTTTGTTACCACGGCGCTCGGATAATATACAAAACATCACTTTGTGCTGCTTTGATATATTACTCCTCGCTTGTGGTAATACGTGTGTTGTTGTTTATTCCTGTAAAACAGGAAACTTTTACATCATCTTTACGTCGATATCGACTCCAGATGGAAGATTCATATTTGTTAACGCTTCTACAACCTTAGGAGTAGGATTGATAATATCAATCAGTCGTTTGTGAACACGTGTTTCAAATTGTTCTCGTGCATCTTTGTAAACAAATGATGCTCGATTAACCGTATATTTTTTAATTTCGGTTGGAAGAGGAATCGGACCTCGTGTCTCGGCTTCGTAGGTTGCTGCAGTATCCATAATCTGTTTAACAGATGTATCTAGGATTTTGCTTTCATACGCACGAACTCGAATTCGTAATGTCGATTCTCCTTTTTTTTCAGCTGCCATAGTGGCACATTATTACTTAGACCCGCGGGTTTAAGCAATAATTTTAGTAACAACTCCTGCCCCTACTGTTCGTCCCCCTTCTCGAACAGCGAATCGTGCGTTGTCATTAAGTGCTACTGGTACTCCTAGTTTTACCTTTAGAGTTACGGTATCTCCTGGCATTACCATTTCTGTTCCTTCTGGAAGCTCAATTTCTCCTGTTACGTCCGTAGTTCGGATATAGAATTGAGGTTTGTAACCTTTAAAGAATGGTGTGTGTCGTCCTCCTTCTTCTTTCTTCAAAACATAAATTTCAGCTTCGAATTCAGTATGTGGAGTAATCGATCCTGTTTCAGCAAGAACTTGCCCACGGGTAATATCATCTTTTTTAAGACCTCGTACAAGAATCCCTGCATTATCTCCAGCAAGACCTTCTTGAAGTTGCTTGTTAAACATTTCAACTCCAGTAACGGTTGCCTTGATTGTGTCTTTAATACCAACAATTTCGATTTCTTCTCCTACCTTAACCTTACCTTGTTCGATTTTACCTGTAACTACTGTTCCTCGACCTTCAATTGAGAAGATGTCTTCTACTGGCATAAGGAAAGGTTTATCAAGTTCTCGAACTGGGTCTGGGAAGTGCGTATCCATTGCGTTTAGCAGGTCTACGATTTTTGCTGCCCATTCGTCTTCGATTGAGTTTGCTTCAAGAGCCTTAACTGCTGAACCTCGGATAATTGGAGTATTTTCTCCATCAAAGTTGTATTTTGTTAGAAGTTCTTTAAGTTCTTCTTCTACAAGCTCAACCATTTCTTCATCATCCATGATGTCCATTTTGTTGATAAATACTACCAGTCGATCAACTCCAACTTGTGATGCAAGAAGGATGTGTTCTCGTGTTTGTGGCATAGGACCATCAGTCGCAGCACATACAATAATTGCACCATCCATTTGAGCTGCACCAGTAATCATGTTTTTAATATAATCCGCGTGACCTGGCGCATCGATGTGTGCGTAGTGACGAGTAGCTGTTTCATATTCGTTGTGTGAAATTGAAATAGTAATTCCTCGTTCTCGTTCTTCTGGAGCGTTATCAATATCTGCAACGTCCTTAAGTTTGTTGTTTTCTGGATCCATCATGTGTGAAACATGTGAGATCGCAGCAGTAAGAGTAGTTTTACCGTGGTCAACGTGACCGATAGTACCTACGTTTACGTGAGTTTTATCTCGGTTAAATTCTGCCATAATTTTTTATGTTTAGATTAATACATTACGCGACGTTCACTGGTGATTTACATGCGCGTCTAAATCGTTAGTGTGTGTTGCATCTCGTAAGTGGTATTTGAAGTTATAAATATACTATTTTTTCAAAGCATATTCATGCAAAGAAAAAATCACAACAACACAAGCTGTGATACGGAGTATATTAATTTTTTAACTCTATTTGTCAAGGCATTTTCCCAAAATAATCCTTATTTTATAAGGGTTTTAAGGACATTCAGAGGTACTTCAAGTGTCTTTTATAAAGGACATTTTTGCTTCGCAAAAATGTCCTTATGAAAGCCTTATTTATAAGAAAAAAAGCGAAAATCACAGGTTTTCGCTTGTAATACTTTTATCATTCAGCTTCGATTATAATATAAAACCCTTCAGATGAATAATGACGAAAACGACCTTGAAGCTCGACACCATCGTCAAGAATATCATCAAATTTATGAAGAAGAGATAATGGGATACCTCCAGTATTATCACCAAAACTTGTACCAGGAGCATCATCATTAAAATCAAGAGCAACATCTAAATCCCCATCCCCATCAAAATCTGAACGATATACAGTAAAAGCACCGCCCCAAGCATGGCTTCTAAGATGAAGGGGAATATTTCCATAAGGACCGTTCCATCCTGGAACACCATTACTATTAATAAAAGGGTCATTTGTGCTATTACAAAAAGGAAATACGCAATGTGGATAAGTATTAGTATCAAGATTATATAAAATAATATCAGTCTCCATTTGCCGTATTTCTGCGACCGTTTTTGCAATTTTTGCTCTATCACTTATATTTCCAATACTAGAAATTATTATTGTTGATAATACTCCAATAATAGCAATAACAACTAATAATTCTATAAGTGTAAATCCTTTTTTCATAGCTATAGTATAGCAAAAAAAAATTATGTCTTGGTTAAGATTTCTGGGCCATTTCCTGTGATCAATACGGTATGTTCAACATGTGCAGAACATGCCCCATCCGCTGTAACAACCGTATACTGATCATCCAAAAAATGAACATCTGAGGTTCCGAGGTTAAACATCGGTTCAATCGCAATAACCATTCCTGGTTTTAGTCTTGCTCCTGTTCCTGGTTTTCCATAATTTGGTACATAAGGATCTTCATGAATAGCTACTCCTACTCCATGACCGGAAAGCTCACGAACATTTCCGTATTTCTTATTATTAAATGATTCAATGGCATAACCAATATCACCTACCGTATTTCCAGGTTGTGCAGCCGCAATTCCTAATGCAAGTGCCTGATATGCATCTGCAACAAGTTGTTTTTTATCATCAGAAACCTCACCCACGATCACTGTTCGTGCAGAATCCGTGAACATGTTTTTATATTTAACACCTAAATCAATTGATACGAGATCGCCTTCTTTTATTACCATGTCTTTAGTTGGAATACCATGAACGATGACTTCGTTAATTGATACGCAGAGGCTGGCTGGATATTTCGGATAGGTATGATCAGGCTGATAATCCAAAAAGGCTGGAATTGCATTTGCCTGCCGAACTAATCGATCTGCCTCATTGTTTAATTCTATTGCGGTCATTCCTGGTTTAATAAATACCTCTAATGTATTTAATATTTCTGCATGAATTTTCCCCATTTCACGTAAAATTTCAATTTGTTCTGGAGTTTTAATAATAATTCCCATATAGCGTTATCCTAACAAAAAATAAAAAGAAGGCGAGCCTTCTTTTTTATTTTTAATATTGATCCAAGGAAATAACATAGGTCAATTCAGCAGTATTATTTGGTTTGTAGGTGTAACGAATCTTGCCGCATTCACGATCATCCTCCTTGTCGATAAGTAAATCAACCGCCTCTACGTCATCACGTGGTACTGATTGTAAAAAGAGATTAACCCCTCGATATACGGGCCCTGGACCCCCGCAACTAGTACTAGTATCCCCATCATTATCAAATTGATATTGACCTTCAGTAAAATAATTACTTGGAGAATTTTTAAACCAGTTTGAAAAACTTCCCATTGGTTGCCCCTCGGGAATAGAAATGATGTATTCAATGGTTGGATTGTTTCCAGGTGCATTAATTTCAGCTTCAGTCCACCACTCACTCCTGTTTTCATCGAAATAAGTATATACCAATGCTTTTTCTACCTGTTGTAATTGTGCAGCAAAATTAGCAGCCTTGGCTTTTTTACGAGCTTTTGAAAGTGATGAAATAACAAATGTCGCCAAAATACCAATAATCGCAACAACAACCAACAATTCAATAAGTGTAAATCCTTTTTTCATAATCATTACTATAACAGAGAAGAAACCATTAATGGTTTCTTTTAAAATAAATATTAAAAATCTAAAATATAGATACCTTCTCCTTCAACCACAAATCCAATTCCCTCTCCAAGGAATTTACCAGTATCGAGATCACCATCATCAAGAGCCTCGTCAAGAGCAATCAAAGACTCTAAAGGAAAACACCCTGATTGTTATTGGCATCTGTTTGCGCAGCATCGTCATCAAGATAAATAAAGGTATATTGAGGACCTCCATTCACATAAAAATCAGTATCACGAACACCAAAGTGACCACCCCAGGGATGTGATTTATCATAAACAGAAACTCCATAGGGACCATTCCACCCTGAAACACCATTAGCATTTAAGAATGGATCGGTTGATGCATTACAAATATCTAAACGACAACTAGGAAATTGATTTGTATCAGAAACATACGAGAAGATAGCTGATTGAAGGCTACGAATTTCTGCAAGAGTTTTTGCGACTCTAGCTTTTTCACGAGCCTTACCCAGAGACGAAGTGACAATACTTGAAAGTGTCCCAATAATAGCGATAACTACAAGTAGTTCAATAAGAGTGAATCCTTTTTTAGTTTTAAGAGAAGTAGTAGTTAAAAACATGTATTTATTATACAAAAAAAATCAAAATAAAAAACCTTGAGAGGTTTCTATAAATCAAAAAAATATGCACCCTCACCCGGAACGAGCCATCCAGTTCCTACGCTTATAAATCTACCGGTAGATAGATTTCCATCATCAATAGCTTCATCAATGGCAATAAGTGAATCTTGAGGGATTACGCCTTCGTTATTATTTATACCTGATTCAGGGGCATCATCATCAAAATAAATAAAACTATGAACTTCTGGTCCACTAATAAAATTATCCGTGCTTCGCAAAGTAAAATGTCCGCCCCAAGGATGCTTTTTATTATATATAGGAGAGCCATAAGGTCCATTCCACCCATCAATACCGTTTGCGTTTAACATAGGATCATTCAAGGCTGTACACGTACCTACAAAACATTCGGGGTAATTATTTGTATCACTATTGTATAAGAATACGCTCGCTTGGATGCTTTTAATCTCTGAAATTGCTTTTGTAATCCTTGCTTTTTCACGGACAGATCCTAATGAAGAAATTACCACAGTAGACAACGTACCTATAATAGAAATAACCGTTAATAATTCAATTAGAGTAAATCCTTTTTTATTCATGTACAGTATTATAACAAAAAAAACCTTTAATGAAACAAATTTTTATGAAATCACCGTTCCTTCAAATTCATTACCATCAAGGTAATTTTGTAAGTTTTCAATTGATGCACCAAGAATAGCAACGGTAATTCCTGATTCCTCAGCCAAACGCGATGCTACAGGATCAAATGGTGCTGACATACCTGGTGTCCATTCTGTTGGAATAATATTACGATACTCTGACCATGATAATTGTTCAAATTTTTCTGCATCTGGATTTGTTCGCGGATCGGCACTATAAACGTGCGAGGTATTTGAGAAATTAATAACACGGCTCGCACCAGCGACTCGTGCCATTTCTATAGCATCCTTATCGCTTGAACAGCCTGGCTCCCAAGCTCCAATAATAATTAATTCATTATTAATACCAACAACCTCTTCCCATTTTTCAATAACCTTTTCATGTATATCAAGATCAGAGAATGAACGCAGAAGAAGCTCACAATTAAGACGAATTGTTTTAATTCCAATCCAATCTAAATCAATGTCTGTAACATTATCAAATTCACTTGCTGCAGCTTGATAATACCGACAGGTCTTACCTCCTCCAACAACGAGCATAATTTGATAACCGTTTTGATTAAAATGTTGAATCATTGATTTTAATTTTTTAATAAAACCTACATCAATAGATTCTGGAATAAGAAGTGAACCTCCCATTGCAATGACAATTGTTTCTTTAGACGTTTTCATACTATAAGTTATTTAGAGACTCCATAATCGAGTCGTGAATATCATTAATCTCACCTTCTCCATTAATATCAACAACCGTATAATCTGAATGTTCTTCATACCATGTTATTGTTGGGAGCACACTATTATTATAAAAGGCAATTCGTGTATCAAGAACAGTATTATCAACATCATCTCCACGACCTCGTGCTGTTAAACGATTACGTACCTCTTGTTCTGAAACATTCACATGGATAATCACCGCCTCATTTCGATCATAATATTTTAGTAATTGATCGAGTGATTCTGCCTGGTTAATACTGCGTGGGTATCCATCAAAAATAAGTATTTGATTTTCCCCTGTTGCATTATTAACTAAGGCATTCACACATAAACCATTTGCGATAAAATCCGGAACTAATTTACCAATAGCAGTATCTTCTTTTATTTTATTTCCTGTATACCCTTCTGATTTAACAATATCCCGAAAGACACTTCCCGTTCCAAAATAAAATATATTTTGATCAAGATGGTGTTTTTGATATGCCTCTTTTAATAATTCAATCTGTGTCCCTTTTCCTGAACCAGATCGACCCATAATAATAAGTGTTTTAGGTATATTCATGCCGCGACTAAGTATAACAAACTCTAAATGAGATATCAAAATATCATCACATAAGACCAGATCTCATAAAAAAATCATTCTAGCATTCGCGCGAATGCTAGAATGATTTTACAAAAAGAAAAAGCTTATTCGACTGATTCTTCCATTCCTTCCCTATTTGGTTCGTAAATTTTTACATTTACGCGCGCTTGTGATTTCATGCCGCATACACGAACGAGTGTTCGCATAGCCTTTGCAGTCGCACCTTGACGTCCGATAACTTGTCCCATGTCTTCTGGATTTACTTCAAGGGTCAAAAGCACTCCCATATCATCAATGGTTTTAGTTACCTTAACATCGTCTGGATTATCAACGAGTCCTTTTACAATGTATTCTAAAAATTCTTGTGGTTCTGTCATAATATCAATTTCTGTAATTATTTATAAGTTAGTTAGTAACAGAATTCTCTGTTGTCTTTATTATAATTTATTTATATGAACTAGAGCAAATGTGTTTTATATATTTAAATTAATTTAAAAAATATTTTACATATCCTAAATCAACTAATTTCTGCCATGCAGATAAAACATCATTTGGAATTTCTTGTTCAATTTGAAAGCCAAGCTTTGGATACTCTTTAATTCGTTGTAAATCCCCTATCATTACCTCGAGAATTTTATTCTTATATTCTTCATCATTAGTCATAAATTCTTCATAACTTAATTTAGGTGAAGTAACTATAAACCTTGTTTCTTTGTTGCTCCATTGTTTTTTAAAAGTAGCATATACTCTGCGTTCCATGTAAGGTTTTTGAACAAGAATAAAAGATTTAAAATCTAATCCTTTTTCTTTTAAAAGTTTTTCTGTAAAAAGTATATTTTCACCGGTATTAGTAGCTTGTTTTTCTAATAAGATTTTTTCTTTTGGGATTCCAAGCTCAATAAGTTTTTCTGAAAAAACTTCTGCTTCTGTTTTACTATATTTTGAATCTTTCCCATTACCACCAGAACATATAATAAAATTACTATAACCCTGATGATATAGTTCTGCTGCTCTATCTACTGTACGTATTGCATTTGATCCTAAGAGAAAAATTGCATCCATCTTTTGAATCTCATGATGCATTAACATGTAATCCCAAATAATTTTTGCATATATCAATATCCTTATTCATAGTAATAATTATATATTATCTAAAAAATAAAAAACCCAGGTGGGTTTTTTATTTTTGCGGAAATGACTACCAAGCAAAGTGTGCAAACGCCTTGTTTGCCTCTGCCATTTTCAGTACGTTTTCCTTTTTCTTTACTGCTTCTCCTTCTCCAGCGGCTGCTAGAAGAAGTTCATCAGCAAGGAAGAATTTCATATCTTTACCTTTTTTAGATCGAGCTCCGTTGATGATCCATCGCATAGCTAATGCTAATTGACGTTCTGGTCGAACTGGAACTGGAACTTGGTAATTTGCACCTCCGACTCGACGTGATCGAACTTCGGTAGATGGACCTGCGTTTTTTAACGCGGCTTCAAAAACTTCTAGGGGTTCTTTATCAGGTTGTTTTTCCTTAATAATTTCTAGAGCTCCATAGACAATTTTTCGCGCTGTTTCTTTTTTACCATCCAACATAATGTTGTTGATAAATTTTGCTAGCACTACTGAATTGTATACTGAGTCTGGTCCTGGTTGTCTTCGGTTTTTTACTGGTCTTCGCATAATAATTTAAAATAAAATAATTTAAATAATCGCTTAAATGAGATGAAATACAAGGTGATGAAGATTTTTTCTACAATCGGTATTTACATACCGTAAGGAGGAAAAATCTGAAATCAACGAAGTAGTTCGTTCATTTAATCAATTATTCTTTTGGTTTCTTAACTCCGTACCGAGATCGAGATTTCTTTCGTCCTTCTACTCCCGTTGCATCAAGAACTCCTCGAACTACGGTGTACCGTACCCCAATAAGATCCTTAACACGACCACCTCGCAAGAGAACAACAGAGTGTTCTTGTAAGGTGTGTCCCATTCCTGGAATATACGCAGTTACTTCCATACCATTAGTTAATCGTACACGAGCAATCTTTCGAAGCGCTGAGTTCGGTTTCTTTGGTGTGGTTGTTGTAACCTTTGTACATACACCTCGTTTGAATGGAGATGGGTACCGTGTAGGTTGGTTTTTAAGTGAGTTAAACCCTCGCCGCAGAGCAACAGCCTTTGGTTTGGTGGTAACTTTCTTACGACCCTTTCTGATTAATTGATTAATTCTTGCCATATATAATGTAGGTTATAAAAACAGCCCTTAAAAGAGCGTTCATATGAATAGGACATTACTATAATTACTAAAAATTGCAAGAAATTATTATACATTTCTACAACAATATATCTGCAAGATAAAAAATTATTGGTTCAATTAGTTGCCAACCAAAAATAACAAAGATAATCAGTAATATAAAAGAATACTTCCTTAAAAAATGTTTAATATGATTAAACTGATTTGGTATTAACGCAAATAATATATGATGCCCATCTAATGGTGGCACCGGTACGAGGTTAAATATTGCAAGAGCAATATTCGTAACAATCAAACTCATTAAGAAATAATTACCACCACTAGTAAATATATTCATATGAAGAACCAAAGAACCAATAATTGCTAATATGATATTAGTGATAGGTCCTGCAATTGCGACGAGTACAGCTCCCCATCGTGGATTCTTCATGTTATATGGATTAAACGGTACTGGTTTTGCCCATCCAAGAAGAAATGGCGATCCAGAAATTATCAAAAAAAGAGGCAAGATCACAGAGCCAATCCAATCAATATGAACCATTGGATTTAAAGATAGTCGACCTTTTAATCGAGCTGTTGGGTCACCCAAGCGATCTGCCATATATCCATGTGCGACCTCATGTAGGATAATAGAAATAATTAATACTAAAACAAAGATAATATCTTGAATATTCATACTACAAGTATACGTAAGTTATCCTATAAATAAAAGCTTAAGAAAGGGTTGCATGATAAAAGACTTATGCTAATATCATAAACATTATAAGCGGGTCTTAGCGGCCTGTAACAAAAAATGTATTATGTCACGAACATGCCCAATAACTAAAAAAGGATCGCAAGTTGGTGGAGGTTACAGTAACCGAACCCGTGCTACTGAGTTTAACCCAACTGGAAAACGACGACGATTCCCCAACCTACAAAAGAAACGTATCTACGTTCCTGAGCTTGATCAAACATTTGTAATGAAAATTTCAACTGAAGCAATCAAGAACATCAAAAAGAACGGAGCGTACAAAACACTGAAGAAAGCTGGAATTATTAAATAAATTGAAGCCGTTTGCTTCAGCAAACAACTATAATTTACGTATACAGAAAAAGACATCATTTTATTTGATGTCTTTTTCTGTATACATAAGCAAACGAGCGTTAACAACTATTGTAAACTTATAATAGAGTTAATTAGTTCCTAATCCACTCTTCCCCATCACTTTCAAAAATAATATCTCCTTCATTACAAGTATCTAAGACTTGAATTTTTGCAGAGAACAGATTTGCTAATACTGCACCATGTGGATGCCCAAATCGATTATCACAACCAGCGGAAACAATCCCATATTCAGGAGACACTGTTTCTAGAAATAATTCCGCACTAGAGGTTTGTGAACCATGGTGTCCTACCTTTAAAATATCTGATTTAATATGCTCCCCAAAAGTATCGACTAAATCATATTCAATAGTATCTGACGCATCACCAGTTAATAACACAGAAGTATTCCCATATACCAAACGTACAATCACCGAATAATCATTGGTGTCGGTCGATGCAAAACTATCGGTTGGACCAAGAACTTCTAAATAAAGATTACGATCTAGTTGGATAATTTGTCCCATAGTTGCGGCGATGGCTGGGATTTCATATTCATTAATATTTTCTGCAATAGCGGCATAAATTGATGAACCAACCATTAACCCAGAATGTATTACAAGATCAATATCATAACGGTTAATTAACGAAATCATACCACCAACATGATCTAGGTCTGAATGCGTTAATATGACCATATCCAAGGACCGATCAGAGATATTCATATGAGGTGATAATTTTTTACCTATGGTCGGCTTTGGTCCGGTATCGATTAATATCTGCCGACCTGATGGTGTTGTTATTAACGTTGCGTCCCCCTGCCCTACATCAAGAAACACTATTTCTAAATTTTTATTTGACGATACAGCGTAGATAAAAATACCAATAGAAATTAGTATTATGCTACAGACGCTAAGGATAAAAGTATTATTTTTGAGGTAGTTGTACATATCACTATTATAAACTGGGTTTCTAAATAAAAAAATATCGTAATTACGATATTTTTTAAAGAAAATGTTTTTCTGCGATTGCAATTATTTTATCTTTTGAAGATTGAATGTCGCCCGTTGCATTAATTAGAATTTCATCAAACTGATCTTCTAAAGCGAGTTCTTTTTCAAATCGAGCAATACGCATATTGATATCTTCGGCTGAATCTGTGGCCCTGTTGCGTAATCGATTTTGAAGAGCATCTATTGATTCAGGTTTAATAAATACAATATATGCTTGATCTCCATATTTCTTTTTGATATTTAATGCACCTAACACATCAATATCAAAAATGGCGATATTTCCTAAATCAATAATCTGGGAAACTTCTGAATGAAGTGTTCCATAATAACGTCCCTTATAAACTTCTTCCCATTCAATAAATTCATTATTATCTTTACGCTTAGTAAATTCTTCTTCAGAAAAGAAATAGTAGTCTTTAGCATTTTGCTCACCTAAACGCATTGGACGTGTAGTCGCAGATACAGAAAACTTAAATCGGTCTGAATGATTTAAAAGAATATTTGCCAATGTTGATTTCCCAACACCTGATGGACCGGCTAAGACAATTATTTTTTTTGATACCTCTTTGTTCATGCAGGTATCATATCACATTTTCTTTTTCTGTTTTAGACAAGGTATGTATCCACGAGAACAAAAGTATATACATCATCACCATCAATGACCAATGAAATGGTGGAATAGTAATTGATGAAAATGAAAAATGAGCGAAAACATCAACAATAATAAGTTGATATTTTAATAACAAGGTTGTGAGAAATCCAGGAATAATAGCCAGCGCTTGAGATATCATTGCAACTAGAGATGTAGCAAAACCAAAAAGCAT
>CALBVO010000057.1 GCA_937970115.1 Minisyncoccota bacterium
TAGTCCATACTATGTGGTATTTGAGATCATAGAGTGTATGAGACCCTTTTCGGTAAAGTTGCATGTTCCTAGTATATCATTGTTGCCCTGAAGGGATCGCCTGAAGGCGAGGGTTTTGCTCCCAAAGATTGGAAAATAAAACTATCACCAATTTCAATATCGTTTTTTTGGGTAAAACCATCGACAACTTCCAATACATATAATGCTGGAATCGTTGGAGTATAGACTTTTGGATAATCATCAGGATGTGCTGATTCTTGTATGTACACGATCTCTTTTTCCTCATTTAACCAATAGATGTCAATTGAAAAATCCATATTTGGCATATGAAATCCATAGATCCCAGGATTATCAAAAACAAATAGCATTGCTTCATCACTATGTAGATGTGTATGGTTTGATAATCCTACGTGTCGTTCTTTACTATTTTGAGTTACGAATGTTTTTAAAGTATCATTATTTGGAGTAATTACATTAATATCATGCCTATGAGGTAACATTGATTTTTTTTCAGAGAGAAAATAATTTAATATTATAAAACCTAACAAGCCCAATAATATTAATATTATAATAAGCGGTTGTACAATATTACGATACTCCTTCAATCTTTTTATAAATATACTCATATGCTAGAATTGTATCATGAATTTAGAGAGAACTGCTTTAAAAAAAACAATGAAACAAGAAATATTCGAGCTTGTTCGTTTCATTATAATGATACTTGTCATTATAATTCCTATTCGAGTATTTATTGCTCAGCCATTTATTGTAAACGGAGAGTCGATGTTTCCTACCCTAGAAAATGGTGATTATTTAATCATTGATGAAATATCATACAGGACAGGAGACCCAGAACGTGGTGATGTTATTGTGTTTCGATATCCAACACAACATACTCGATTTTTAATTAAACGCTTGATCGGATTACCGGGTGAAACAGTTATAATCAATGGTAGTAAAATAACTATTAAACAACAAGATGGGACTACACTACAATTAGAAGAAGATTATCTTAATGGAAATTTTTCAAGTTATGGAACATGGGAATTAGCAAATGAAGAATATTTTGTTCTTGGTGATAATCGTCAAAATAGTTCTGATTCACGTTCATGGGGAATTTTAGAACGAGATCTTATTATTGGAAAAACATTCCTACGCCTCTTTCCATTAGACCAGATTGATTTGGTGCCTGGCGATGTGGCCCCAGAAGAATTAGAAATTAAACTATCTCAATAAATATATATATGTCACGATCAAGTAAAATTAATAAGGATCTCTTGCAAGCACCAAAAGGCATGCGTGATTTTCATGGAGATATATTCTATAAAAAACAAGGTTTCTTCGAAAAAGCACAGGAAATTGCAGAATATTACGGATTTTCTGGTATTGAATTACCAGTATTAGAACATGAAGAAATATTTACCAAAGGTGTTGGAGATAATACAGACATCGTGGAAAAAGAAATATATACACTAAAAACCAAGGGAGGTAGTAAATTAGCACTCCGCCCTGAAGGTACCGCTGGAATCATGCGTTCATATATTGAACATGGGATGGGCTCATTACCACAACCTATCTTTCTTTATTACGGTGGACCTTTCTTTCGTCACGAAAGACCACAAAAAGGACGCTATCGTCAGTTTTATCAATTCGGATTAGAAATTATTGGGTCTGAAAATGCAGTACTGGATGCAATAATAATTCAAACTGGGTATCAGATTCTGATGGAAACAGGTACAGAAATCAGTATTAAAATTAATACTCTTGGTGATAGTGAAGTACGTAAGGAATATCTCAAGAAACTTAAATTATTTTATAAAAAAAATAAAGGACGCATAAGTACAAAAGACCTTGAACGCTTAGAGAAAAATCCATTACGTGTCCTTGACTCAAAAGAACCAGAAACAATTATAGTAAATGAGGATGCTCCAACAATAATTGACACACTTAACCCAACAAGTAAAAAACATTTTAAAGCTGTTCTTGAATATCTCGACGCGGCGCATATCCCTTATGAAATTGATCATACCTTGGTTCGTGGATTAGATTATTATACACATACCGTATTTGAATACGTAACCTATAATAGCAATGGAGAAGAATCATTTGCACTTGGTGGTGGTGGTCGATACGATGAGCTAGCGAATTTTATGGGTCACTCAAAAAGAGTTCCTGCTGTAGGTCTTGGTCTTGGGGTTGACCGAATATTGGAAATTTCCAAAGAAGAAGTATTTAATCCAAAAATCAGAAAGAAACCCAAATTCTTTTTCATTCAATTAGGATACGAGGCAAAAGCAAAAGCATTCAATATTATCGAAATAATGCGAAAGAAAAAATATCCACTAAAACATTCACTATCTAAAAATAATCTTAGTAAACAATTAGGTATTGCAGAGACATTGAGTATTCCTTATGCGCTTATTTTTGGTCAAAAGGAGGCGATTGATGGAACAGTTATAGTACGAGATATGAAAACACGAAAGCAAGATACCGTTAAAATAGTAGATCTAGCTGATCATCTAAAAAAATTAAAATAAAAATTAGTATTTATATAATTAAATACGAGATATTATACAAAATGAGAAAGTTTTCTTTCTCATTTTGTATTGCATTCAAATAAAGATGTTCTACACTAATATTATGAAACGAGATATTGTACAAATGGGAAAAAAGGTTCTACGAGAAAAAGCCCAATTTATTGAACCAGGTAAAATTACTTCAGATAAAATCCAATCAATTATTAGAGATATGCATGAATCACTTGCCACACAAAATGATGGTGTAGCCATCGCCGCACCACAAATTGGTGAATCATATCAAATTTTTACTGTTGCCCCTTTCCTATTCGAAAATCCAGAAAAAGAACATTTAGTATACATTAATCCAACCATTGTCACCTCATCAAAAAAGACTAAGTGGTTACATGAAGGCTGTCTTTCCTGTCGATGGAAAGTCGGTGACGTTGAACGATCCCTTCAGACAACGGTTGAGGCCTATGATGAACATGGAAATAAATTTACCCAATCAGCAGATGGTTTATTGGCACACATACACCAGCACGAAATTGATCATCTACATGGTATTCTCTTTGTCGATAAGGCTCGTAAACTACGAGATATGACTCAAGAAGAAATTGATGATGTACTCAACGATAAATAGCAGAGATGCTATTTTTTATTATTTACCTATAATAGAACCTATGATCGATATTAACTTTGTGTATTTTGGAACACCGGAATTCTCAACTATTATTTTAGATGAATTAAAGTCAGCTGGGTATCTACCGTCACTTATTGTGACGGCACCAGATCGACCGGTTGGGAGAAAATATGTTATGACAGCACCACCAGTAAAAAACTGGGCTAATGAACATAACATCGAGTGCTGGCAACCAGAAAAACCAAAAGATATTGTAAAAAAACTACAGGAACGAAATGATGATTTATATATCGTTGCGTCATATGGATATATTGTTAATCAAAAATTATTAGACATTCCAAGGTATGGAGTGCTAAATGTTCACACATCTTTACTACCAAAATACCGCGGAGCATCCCCTATTGAATCAGCAATATTAAACGGAGACACAGAAACAGGTTCAACCATCATGCAAATGACATTAGGAATGGACGAAGGACCTATTATTACCCAATCACGATTCCCTCTTGAATCAGATGTATTAAAACCTGATTTATTTCATATGTTGGCACATGATGGTGG
>CALBVO010000058.1 GCA_937970115.1 Minisyncoccota bacterium
TAGATTCCTTGTGCCACAATGCTTTTTGAAGTGATTTTAGTTTCGCATAAATAACCCTTCACGGCGAAAAAGTAATTATGATGATATTAATTTGAAATCAACATATTTACAGCGGAGTGAGTACAACGATATTCTTCATGACTATCAAAACTTCCTATTTGATGAACTGATTGAACGTATCGGTGGCAACAAAGATGTCAAAAAAGCATCAAAAAACCATGAGAAATTTATAAAGATGACCTTAACTTCAGGTGAAAAAATTACGCTTGATACGAAACTCAAAGAACATATTATTCTTAACGCTGTAGTCTCAGACATTGACCACGAGCAAGAGATTGATAATTCACATCTAGGTGAGGTAGCCAAATCAGAATTTGATGTGAATAGTCAGTTCATGAATTTCTTAGCGAGCCATACTGGAGAATTCCAACAAGCTCGATCAAAAGGAAAAATTAAGATTGCTTTATATCAAGCTCTTGAAAAGTATCTTGGTATGACAAATTCAAAAGAAGAGCTACAAAAGATAATTCTCAATAACACATGGTTCTTTATTGATCTGATTGATTCCTCAGTCACGAAGTATGCAAAGACACGTATTAAAAAAGATCGTATTGAAAAAGTAAATGAAAACTGGAACGTGCCGACACAAGAATTCTTACCTAAAAATTATACAGAGAAAAAGGTAAAGAAATGTATCGTCACGCCATTCTATACAGGGACTTTTCAAACAGAAAATGGATTCATAGATCATTATCTAGAAACTAACAAAAACATTGATTGGTGGTATCAAAATGGAGAAAAGAATGAAGTATATTTTGGTATTCCATATACCGAAGCTATCAAAGAATCACTATCTATCCTTGAATTTCCACTTCATTTTATCGATTACGAAACCTACGCCAGTGCCGTTCCAAAAATAGACGGTGTTGGGCCTCATCAACATGTCGTATTCCAGGTTTCAATCCATACCATGCAAGCAGGCGGTTCAATGGAGCATTATGAATATCTTGCTGATCAATTAGAGTTACCTGAAAAACTAATTGAATATATGCATTCCGTCACAGGCGACACGGGAACATATATCTCATGGCATGCGAGTTTTGAGAAAATGCAAAATAAAGCTATGGCAACATGGTTTCCAAAACATGCAGAGTATTTGAATAATATGAGCCTACGTATGTATGACCTAGAAGACATATTCAAAAAAGATTACATGGATTATCGTTTTCATGGCTTAAGTTCTATTAAAAAGGTTCTCCCTGTCATTTGCCCTGAATTGAATTACAACGAGCTAGACGTCCAAAATGGAACGATGGCACTGGATACATGGGGGCGTATGATTCTTGATTCAGACTTTGATGAAGATATAGCGACAACAAGAAAAAATCTGCTTGAGTATTGTAAACTTGATACCTTGGCGATGGTTGAGTTGTACAAGAAACTAATATAATGAAAATAACACTCAATGAGTGTTATTTTCATTATTGTTTACCTATAGTTAAAGAATTTATTACAACCCTTTAACTGCTAGATGTCAATGGTGATCCCACGGGGAATCGAACCCCGATTTCCAGGATGAGAACCTGGCGTCCTAACCGTTAGACGATGGGACCATGATAAATATATTATCTATTTTAATTAAAAATAACAATAGAAAAAATATTTCTAAAATATAAAATTGTTACTTAAAAAAGAAAAATATAAAAGAGAAAGCAGAGCTTTCTCTTTTATATTTTTTATGAGAGTTGTTATTGTAAAAAACCAAGTATTGTGAACTGCTCATTTATTAATTTCTTGTTAGAACCCAAAGCTACCTCCGGAATAGAGAAGGAGCATACTGATCGACACAAGAATCCCTACCACAACCATAACGCTCTTTACGCGTTTACGTCCTTTTTTACTAAATAAATTCATAGTATACTTAGTTTATACTATGAAAGATTTTCAAACAAGAGCACAAACAAAATCAAATATACTCTACTCATGGTTTTTCCTGTGTATTCTTTTAATAATTTTAGGCTTATTTGTAAAAAGTGCCTATGCATCTTTCATTAAAAAGAATACAGCCAATATTCAGCAGCAAAAATACCAAGAACGATTTGAAGATCTTTCACAGAAAAAAGAAAACCTTGAAGAAAAAATTCAAAATTTAAAATCAGAACGGGGAAAAGAAGAGGAGTTTAGGAAGCGATTTAATGTAGTAAAAGAAGGTGAAACAATGATACGTATTATTAATGAAAAACAATAGCCAATGAACTGTTGTTTTTTTTATTTATTGTTATAATAAGTCTATTATCAGATTAATCATATAAAAAATAATCATATGAAAAAAGATATTAAAATTTATTCAACGCCAACGTGTCATTTTTGTCACATGGCAAAAGACTTCTTCTCAGAAAATAATATTGAATATACAGAATTCGATGTTGCCGCAGATGCTGAAAAACGTGCAGAAATGATGGAAAAAACTGGTCAAATGGGAGTTCCTGTTATTGAAATCGGTGACGACGTGATTGTAGGGTTTAATGAAGCAAAAATTAAAGAATTAATTGCTGCCGAATAAATAAAAAACACCTTAAGTTAAGGTGTTTTTTATTATTTTCTATAATTGGAAATATAAAAAAGAAAATATAAATTATTTATTGTGTCTGAATTAATCTTCTCGTGTCCCCACCAGGAGTCGAACCTAGGGCTGCTCCTTAGGAGGGAGCCGTTTTATCCAATTAAACTATAAGGACATGAATGTAATTATAACTCTTGTATTTAATATTAAAAGGGATTAATACAATTGATCCCTTTTAATATTATGATATACTTGCATTCGATGGATCAAGATCTTCGAAAATTGATTGAAGAAAATAACAAGTTACTCCTAGAGAACCTTGAATTATCTCGTCAAAACAATAAGAAGATTAAAAAAATTCAATCACATATTAGACGTACCATGGTTGGAAAAACGCTCTATTGGATTCTTATTATTGGAATAACCTTTGGGGCATATCATTTTTCAAAGCCATATATTGATAATGTACGAAATACTTATAATGACTTCAGGGAAAATATTAATCAATCCTCTGAATTTATTAATAACCCGGGTTCAGTATTCAAAAATTTGAGTATTTTTGAAAAAAATATTGATTCATAAAATTTTATTGCTCAGGTAGCTCAGTTGGTTAGAGCACTTGTTTGAAGCACAAGGGGTCGGCAGTTCGAATCTGCCCCTGAGCACCTATAAAAAGAAGTACCGTAAGGTGTTTTCTTTTTTATAAGTATTCAAGGAGACGCTGGTTTTTTATGTGAGGGTAAATCCGTTATACTTTTTTATGAAAAGAAATTTATCATATATAATAAAAATTTGGTATTGGATTATTGACTACATCTATATGTTTGAGGGTTATTTACAAGCGCTTTTACATAAGAAAGCTCCCAATCATTATTCTGATACAACTAAAGAAAAAAATATACTTCTCATACCAGGATTATTTACAAGTTGGCATTTTCTTCAAGAAATTGGTAATTATTTTTCACGACAAGGGTATCAAGTTCATGTAGTACCAGAAATAGGTTACAATAAAAATTCCATTGAGCAAGAATCAAAAAATTCATCGATATTTAGAGAAGCATAATCTTAGTAATATTATTCTTATTGCACACTCAAAAGGTGGTTTAATAGGGAAAAATTATATGGAAGATGAAAATACGTCGGATAATAGAGTTGTGAAGCTGATAGCATTAGCTACACCTTTTTCCGGTTCGTATTTAGCAGAGAAGTTTCTCGTTTCACAAATAAAAGAGTTGTCACCAAGTCAAGAAGTTATTTCTCGACTTAGTCAAAAGCAAAAAACACACTCACAAATTATTTCTATTTTTCCTGTCTGGGATAATCATGTGTTTCATAAAAATAAAAGTTACCTAGAAGGTGCAAAAAATATCGAGGTTGATATTCCAGGTCACCACCGGTTTCTATTTAGTAAAGAGATATTAAAACTTATTGAAAGGGAGTTATAAGATGTATAAATTGTAGTCGAATAATCTTGCCTTAATTTACCTATAAGAATTATTTATTCAAAATACAAATCAATAATTTCTATAAAATTGTATAGTCACTATCGCTCCTTATGTTATTTACAAAAAACACCTTTCAAGAAATATGAGAGGTGTTTTTAGATACGTAAATTATAGTCAAATAAGTTCTCCTTAATTTACTTAATCTTTAATCGTGCTTGTCGATCTCGATCGACAAGTGGTAATACTAATGTTAGTAATCCATGAGATTCATGGGCTTCTGCAAGCTCAATATCAATTTCCTCAGGAAGTTCAATTGATCGTTCAAATGCACCCCAATAAAGCTCTTCAAAATAATGATTATCGATACGCCCTTCGGGTTCATTTTTTCGTGACCCTTCGATAATAACTTGATCTCGAGTCAGGGTAATATCAATTTCTGATTTCTGAATACCAGCAACCATTGTTTTGATAATAATAGCATTATTTATACGATACATATCAATTGATAACTCTCCGACTTCTTCTTCGTAGGATTCCTCTTCGATCTCTTCTTCTCGTTCTGGCTCTTCTGTTTCGAGGTACTCACCGTCCATAGCTTCGTATTCTTCTTCAGTATTAAATTTGATACTTCCTGTTAATTTTTCAAAAAAGTTTTTTTTGTTTGTCATAATAGTCGTGTTAGTTTTTAGATTTAATAGTTAATGCGTCGTACTCTTTCAAACATGGCAATAATAAATAAAGTTACTACCCATAAAATTCCCAAGGTAAGAAATCCATTAATTTCTATATACTTAATTATAAAGTAGTTGAAAAAGGTATGCAATATAATTACGATCCCTAAGCCAAGGGTACCAAAAATAATTTTAGTACTTCGTCTTTTATAAAATACAAAACCAATAATTAAACCAAGAAGAGCTGCAAGAATACTATGGAGAATACTTGCACCCAAAAAACGTAGCATTCCCGTTTCAATAACGAATGAGATATCTTGTTGAAGACTAGGTTCCAATAAAAACAAAACATTCTCAGCCGTTGCAAACCCGAGAGCTCCTGTAATTAAATATATTGCATAATCAATTGGTTCGTCGAGATACGATGAGTTAAAATCAATAGCAAATACAGTCGCAAATTTCACAATCTCTTCGATTGCTGCCAGTACAAATATTTTTGAGGTGTTTTCTAGTGCAAAAAAAATAATAAGAAATTGACCAATTGGTGTAATAAAGAAGACAGATAAGGCCCCAGCAAAGAACGTTAAAATCAGTAACCCTCGTGGCTCCGGTTGAAATCGGTCTTCACGTAACCAAAAAAACAACCACAATAATGTAGGAATGACCCCGGTTAGGAGTATTGTCCAAATTACTTCGGTTGTTAGGATTGCGGCCATAATACTGTCATAAGTATATCACGGTCACTTGAATTTTTAACTTCTTGCCAGATTTCTTCGGTGATAAATGGCATGAATGGGTGAAGGGTAATCAGCATGGTTTTGAGGGTTTTTCGTAAGAAGTGTTTACGCGAAATAATTTCCGTGTCACTCCCATTTTCAAAAATATCTTTTGATTCCTCAAGTATTTCAGATGCAAAAGTATTCCAAGCATAGTGATACAGCTTTTCAGAAACAATATAGTATCTAAATTCATCCATTTCTTTGGTGATTTCTTTGATGAGTGATTTTTGCTCTGCAAAAAGTGCTAGGTCTCGCGGTGAAAATTCTACCGTATCTTCTG
>CALBVO010000059.1 GCA_937970115.1 Minisyncoccota bacterium
CGGTCATGATAATTACGTTGTAGTAATTTTTGATTAAATACAGATATGTTATCCTGAATGTTTTTTTTGTATTTCCATTCCTCGATATTTTTAGTTATAAAGGATGGTGTAAGGCGATTGATAATACGCCCAGTAGTGGTCGCATAATAATTTTTTAATTGATTACATGTTTTAAGAAACGCTGGTGAAAAAATTTGCTTAGTATGAATTTCGGTAATATTACGAATTTGATAATTTGCACCACGTAATTGTGTTTTCATGTTTATCACTGGTTCTGCCTGCATGACAATGGCAGTAATATTTTTCTTACGCAGGGGAACAGTCACAATTGTTCCTAGACTTACATCCTTGATTGAGAAATAGGTGAGTACCTCAGTATCAATTGATTGAGTCAGGGGAATAACTTGGAGAATTTGCATACTTCTATTTTAGAATTCTTAGTACTTAGTTGCAAGGCAAGACGATTGTGTAGCAATCGCCTTTGTTTTCTCCAAAGACATTTGGCACTTTCACTCTAGCATTTCATTGGGTGTTTTTCTATCTAAGGAACAATGTTCTAGATTGTTGTAATAATCATTCCATATAACGAATCTGTTTTTTGAGACTTTGCAATGAAGAAAAGGTATGAGGCTTGTAGAACTTCCTGTCGTCTTCTCCGTGTGATCTTTCAACTCTTCCGTTCTGCGACGGTTTACCTGGGTCAATGAGATAATGAATCATATCGTTCTGTGCACAAAAGACATCAAGAGCATGGAGCTTCTTGATGGTCATATCACTCCTTTTATTCATTCCAATGTAGTAGTTAGTAAATGTTGAATGATTGTCAGTTTTGATGGCTTTGATGGTGTAAGGAAACTTTTCCATCACGATCTTGAGAAATTCAATGGAATGAAAACTACTCTCTTGGTCAAAGATCTCAAGATGTCTCCACCGTGAGGCAGTATCAATAGCCGTATATTGGTAATATTTCTTGCCTTTGATGCCTCCAGGAACATGTTTTACATCAATCTCGATGAGTTCTCCAGGTTCTCGTTCTACTTTAATATGTTTGTACTTAATTTTCTTCGTTCGATATTTTTTCACCAAGCCTCCATCTTTCAATATCTTACTTACCGTACTTACAGGAACCGTTAATCCTTGTTTCTTGAGTTGCCAGTGTATCTTAAGCGCACAGAGCTTTGTTTTCTTTCTGTGTTCAATCACACGTTCTTTTACCCTAATACTGGTTTCATTAGGATGAGTGTTTGGTTTCGTACTCTTGGGTATCAAGCCTTTCATACCATCTACTTCATATGCTTTCTTCCATCGCTTGAGACTACGCAAGGAATGTGGGCAGACCTTTGCTATATCTACTATCTTCATCTCTTTGTTTACGATGGGTTTGATCCACCTCCATCGTTCTTCTTGTATTGTTTTAGCCATAGTTACTATCATTTGTTTAGATTAGTAAAAAGTGCCAAATGTGTTTAGATATTACAAAAATATATTGTTTTTAATTTTATTTATGATTTTTTTAAGTAAAATTTAAAAAACAAATAACAATGAATACATTAACTAATGAGTACATCAAAAATGCTGGACGAATCATTGATCTTATTTTGTGTAATCAAGATACTTCAGAATTAAACGTCGATGGTCGCAGTGGAGGATATTTAACTATTTTAGATCAACAAGGTCTGGTTGAAACTTCGCAAAAAATAGGCGAACCAAATTATAATAAGGCTGAAAAATATCGAGAATTTTCAATTGAGAAAGCTCAGAGATTATTCAAGAACATTGATAATGGTCACATAACTTCATTTAATAGCAGGAACGAAAAAGCACTAAAGTTTGCAGGTGCTGTGCACATGTATACACCTGTAATATCTTTTTCTGGATTTCCTGAATTGATTGATGAAGCAATTTGTTGGGTTGTTAAACTAATAATCTGTGCATCAACACATAGACAAGATTTTCACGATAATATATTAAAGGTTTATAGTGTTAGACCTAATAACGATGGTCTTAAAACTTACCTTAAGCTGCAAAGTTATCTCTATAAACATTTACAGCAAAAGAAACCTCTAGATAGTTCTTGGAATCAAATAAAAACAAAAAAAGATTTACCTAAAGAAGAGTATGATAGTGTGAAGGTAATTGATAAAGAGAATGGAAAAAAACACTCGTATCATTTTTTATTTTCTATAAGTGATTACTGGATGAAAAATTTTTCTTATTGGAAAAAGGCTTGATAAGTATAAATAAGATAAAAAGCGAACATTATGTTCGCTTTTTTATTCTTTAAATTTCTTTTACAACTTCGATTTCTGCACCAATAGAATTCAGTCGCTCAACAATATTCTCATATCCTCGTTTAATTGAATATACATTACGTAATGTTGAACGCCCTTCGATTCCCAGCATGGCAACCAAAATCATAGTCGATGGCCGTAGGGCAGGCGGACAAATAATTTCTCCTGCATGCAATTTTTCACCACCTTCAACCAATACACGATGTTGATCAGCGAGACGGACTGATGCACCCAGACGATTTAATTGCGTAAAATAAATTGCTCGATTTTCCCACATCCAATCATGAATGAGTGTTGTTCCTTTTGCACGCATAGCTACTGGAACAAAGAACGGTAAATTATCAGTATTAATTCCTGGGTAAGGTTGTGCATGAATTTTATCAGTCAATGCGATTAAATTTTCTGAGTCTTTTATCGTAATATCAACAAGGTCAGTTTTTTTGTTTTTCGATTTGTAGACCTTCGATTTTTTCATCTGAACTCCCATTTTCTCTAGTTTTAAGAGCTCTAGTTTTAAGAAATCAATTGGACAGCGCTTAATAGTCAATGTTGAGTCTGTGACAATTG
>CALBVO010000060.1 GCA_937970115.1 Minisyncoccota bacterium
TCTCTATAAAAAGCAGAGACCTCAGTTAGGTGAATTACCTTCTAAAAGAGGTAAAACTACTTTTTACTCTTCAAAATATTCTAGCTCTAACGCTTCTGCACATACTAAAAAACTATTTGATGGAAGAAAATTATTTGATTATCCAAAACCAGTCGATTTAATTAAGGATTTAATAAATCTAGCTTATCTCAAAGAAAAAGATATAGTATTAGATTTCTTTTCGGGCTCAGGTTCTTCTGCTGATGCTGTTATGCAGGCAAACATTGAAGACGGTGGAAATCGTAAATTCATCATGGTGCAATTACCAGAAGAAACAGATGCAAAATCAGAAGCATACAAAGCTGGATATAAAACCATTTCAGAGATTGGAATAGAACGAATTCGCCGAGCTGGGAAGAAAATTGTAGAGGAAAATGCAGAGAAATTAGCCGAACGAGAAACTCCATTGGATACAGGGCTCCGCGTATACAAAATAGATAGCAGTAATATCAAAGACGTCTACTATAACCCAGCAGAGTTGAAACAAGAAAATCTACTAGATGCCGTAGATAATATCAAGGAAGATAGAACGTCTGAGGATTTACTGACCCAAGTTATCTTGGATCTAGGTCTGACACTGGATCTACCAATAGAAACAAAAACTATTGATAATGCAGAGGTGTTTTATGTCGCAGGAAATTCATTAATTGCATGTTTTGATACTGATATTTCTGATTCTGTTTTGAAAACAATCGCAGAATCAGAACCTATTCGCGTAGTATTCCGTGATAACAGTTTCAAACAAACTGAAGACAAAATAAACGTCGAAACTATTTTCAAATCAGTGTCTCCTGATACTAAAATAATCGTACTGTAATTATGAAACTGAAATTTAAAAAACAACAGTACCAACACGAGGCAGCACAATCAATTGTTGATACTTTTGTTGGTCAGAAAAAGGGTTTCAGGGAAAATATTGTAGGACGAACATTGGTTGATGCTGGGTTGTTCGGAAAAGAATACCAGACACAAACAATGTTTTCTAATAATCCATTTACGCTCAGCTATGATGATATTTTGGATAATGTAAAAGAAGTCCAGAAACGAAATAATCTACCAATCGATAGGCAGTTACACCGTGACCAACATAACCTGATAAACCTCTCTGTGGAGATGGAAACAGGAACAGGGAAAACATACGTGTATACAAAACAAATGTTCGAATTGAATCGTCAATACGGATGGAGTAAATTCATTATCATGGTGCCGTCAGTTGCTATTCGTGAGGGAGTGAAAAAATCATTAGAAATAACCCGTGATCATTTTCAAGAAGAATATGGCAAAAAAATCAGATTCTTTATTTATAACACCAAAGATTCATCAAACTTAAATAATATTAAATCATTTGCAAATTCAGGAGAGATTGAGGTGATTATTATGAACTATCAGGCCTTTAATGGTAAAAAAGATGATGGAAAAGTTTCCGGTGGAGAATCAGCAAGGAAAATATATCGAGAGTTGGATGGGTTACAATCGAGACGTCCTATTGATATTATTAAACAAGCTAATCCTATTTTAATTATTGATGAACCTCAGCGTTTTGGTAAAAAGGCAGAAGAAGCCTTGGTAGAATTTAATCCATTGTTTATTACACGATATTCTGCAACGCACAAAAAAGACCGCGAGTTTAATAAAATCTATAGACTAGATGCTATTGATGCTTTTAACGAAAAATTGGTAAAGAAAATCAAGGTTATTGGTATTGATGTTGATGCATCAACAGGTGTGAATCAATTTTTATTTTTAGATAAAATTAATATTTCAAAACAGAGTTATCCAACAGCCAGCATTCACCTAGAGTTCGAGGTAAAAGGTGCCCAAGGAATCAAAAAGAAAACAAAGATATTCAAAGAAGGAGATAATCTTTTTGAATATTCAGGGTTACAACAATATAAAGGTTATGTTATCAAGGAAATAAATGGTGCAACCAATACCGTTAGTTTCACCAATGGGATAACTATTGGAGTAGGGCAGGTACATGGGGACGTGGACGAATCACACCTGCGAAGAATCCAAATCAGAGAAACGATTAAATCACATATTGATAAAGAACGAGAATTATTTAATAAGGGTATCAAGGTACTTTCACTATTCTTTATCGATACGGTAGAAAAATATCGTAAATACGATGAATCTGGAGAATTAGTAAAATCTGAATACGAGAAAATTTTTGAAGAAGAATATTCAAATATTATTTCGCAGCAAAGACTGTTCGATGAAAAATATAATAGCTACTTGAAAAAGTTTGAAGTAGAAAATATTCATAATGGATATTTCTCGATTGATAAAAAAGGAAAAGCCATTGACTCAAAAGAGTCTCGAGGTCAGGAAGGTAGTGATGATATCTCAGCATATGACCTGATTATGAAAGACAAAGAACGTCTGCTAAGCTTTGATGAACCAACGCGGTTTATTTTCTCTCACTATGCATTGCGTGAAGGATGGGATAACCCAAATATCTTTCAGATCTGTACCCTGAAACATAGCGATACAAGTATTGGTAAACGACAAGAAATTGGGCGTGGATTGCGTATTTCTGTTGATGAGCATGGAAACAGAATGGACCATGCGATTCTCGGTGCAGAGTTCCATGACGTAAATAAACTAACTGTAGTTGCAAGTGAGTCGTATGATACTTTTGCCAAAGAATTACAAAAAGAAATTTTAAATTCATTATCAGATCGACCAATAGAGCTAACTCAAGATGTTTTAGTTGGTAAGGTCTTGAAAAACTCTGAAGGAAAAGAATTTATTATTGATGCAAAAGTTGCGACCAAGATTTTGATGAATTTTAGTTCTAGTGGATATATCGATGAAGATTTGAAAATCACTGATAAATTTATTATTGAATCTGAAAATGATACCGTAAAAATACCAGAAGAGTTACAAGAATTTAAACAAGATTTTATAAAATTGATTGGTAAAATCTACCATACTGATAAATTCCAAGCGACTGAAAATGAATCAGATGAAAACTTGCCAAAGGAATTAATACCAAATGAAAACTTTAACAAAAAAGAGTTCAAGGAGTTGTGGGACAAAATCAAAGTAAAAACTTCGTATACCGTAAAATTTGATGATGAAGAATTGATCAAGAAAAGTATTGCTTCAATTGATAAAAATCTTTTTGTTAAGAAAATTAATATTGTTATCACAGAAGGGGAACAACGAGAAGAGATGAGACAAGAAGATGTCTCAGGTGGACAAAATATTCAAAAAGGTAATGTTTCTAGGGAGAAAGCCACTGAGGTATATGGAAATGTTAAGTATGATTTAATTGATGAAATAGCGTCAAAAG
>CALBVO010000061.1 GCA_937970115.1 Minisyncoccota bacterium
GTTTTATACTAATAAAAAATAAATGTACATATGGAAAAAATGCAATTATCACGAATAAAGCTTATAATTCGGGATGCACAATTTCTCCTACAAATAGAAAAAAGTGCGAAAAAATGTTTGCGAATAGCCTTACACGAAAGATCTCCATCACGCTCTTTGAAAATATGGTATGGATATATTAAAGATTATATAAAGGGTACTAAAAAAATCGATGATCTAGCGCAAGAAGATTTCGTTGAGCTTTCACAGCAAGAACAAATAGATCTTGATAGAGAGCTATTAAGACAGAAACTAGAAGCAAACAGGCAACGTGCTCTCAGAGCAGGAAAAGAGCTCAGTCCCTACTGGCATTAATACAAAAACCGCAAGCTTACGCTTACGGTTTTTTTACATCTATTTCACTAGTGAAATTTTATCCATTTCACGAAGAATTTTCTGTCGATAATCAGGAATAACTGAATTATATGAATACAGAACTCCTTTGAGATCTTTATCTTTGTATGCATATGCAGTATTAGGATTCTGCCCAGCAAGGTTCCAAGAAACGATATCAATTGATTCAGCATATGAGTCAAAATTTATCTTACATGATCCCCAACCAAAGGCTGAATAGGTAGCTGTGGAACAAGCGTGCTTTCCGCCGGTAGATTCAATGAATCCAATAGCAGCGACAAGCCGCCAGTCAATGTCATATTTATCAGCTGCGTTTACAAAGTGCTCTGCTTCGTGTTGAAGTGGCAAATTATACCTTGCGTAGTATGATCGAATTTTTTCAACACGCTCATCAAGAATCGAATCTTCTAACTCTTTTACTTGTCGTTCTAGGGCAGCAGTATCATCAAACACAATTTGTGCAAATGACTCACCGCCGAGAGGTGCTTCGGCCTCAAGTGCGAATACTGGCACTGAAAACGAAATGTAGAACGAATAAATAATAATAAGTGTTTTGTATACATTCTGCATGAATGTACTGATAATAACTTTTTTAGGTAATATATATTGGGTCATAAAATGCGATATGTGCTCCGCGAAACTCCGTAACTAAAAAAGCCCTCAAATGAGAACTTTCAGCACCATACAAGCTAGTCATTTTCTGGTCAATGAGTTATCCACAGGTATGTAATGTATTTATAATTTGTCAAATTACTTTTTTAAGACTAATTATTAGCTACAAATAATTAATTATTCAAACCCCAGAAAAGTCGAATGCGTTCTGCTGCTTTTATCTGAATTGCATCAAGCGCCCTTTTGTTAAATCTATATGGAGCTAATTGCTTTTTATCTTCAGCAAAGGATTCTTCTAAGCCCTTTCGGTATGCGATACGTAATTCAGTACTAATATGAATCAGAGAAATACCTGCATGAATAACTGATACAAAATCTTCATCAGTTGAACCTGAACCTCCATGTAGTACCAATGGCGTTTGTGTTGCTTCCCAAATACTTGCTACACGTTCTGGATTTAGTGCTGGATTTCCTCCCTTAACCATTCCATGTAAATTCCCTACAGATGGCGCCAAGACCTCAATACCTGAAGCTTCAACAAATTGTTTTGCTTCATCTGGCTTTGTCATGGTTTCCTCTGAGACACCTTCTGGTATTTCATCCTTAATATTAGATCCTCCACCAATAAATCCAAATTCAGCTTCAACAAGACATTCTGGATTTACCTTGTTACGATATTCAACAACCGCTTTTGTGTTGGCTAGATTTTCTTCATGTGAAATTTTTGCTCCATCATAAATAACCATATCAAATCCAGCGTCAATTGCCTCACAGGTTCGTTCAACCGAATAGGTGTGGTCGGCATTTAAAAAAATTGGATAATCATGCTCATTTTTTAAACTATTAATATAATCAACAATTTGAGTTACCCCAAATGCATCACGTTCTCCTTCAGAAACACCAATCACTAATGGTATCTTTTCACCTGCTTCTTCTGATACCTGTTGTGCGGCTGCGAAAACTGCCATTAACATGTCTGAGTTGGCTACATTAAAGTGTGCAATGGCTTTTTGTTGTTCTTTCGCTTCAAATAAATATTCTTTCAATGTTTTCATATGTGATTATTATATCACGACTCGAGATATGATATAATCATGCTATGGATAAAGAAAAAAATATCGATTTCTTGGCAATCGGTGACATCGTAATTGATGCATTTATTAAATTACAAGATGCCCAAGTAGAAGTAGAAGATGGCGTAGAGATGCTTGAGATGCGCTTTGGAGATAAAATTCCTTATGATAGCGTTAAAGTAGTTAAGGCTGTAGGAAATGGACCCAATGCAGCAGTATCTGCAGCACGACTAGGACTTGCCTCTGCAACAATGACCCATGTTGGAAATGATGATTTTGGTAAAGAATGTATTGATTCATTAAAAGACAAAGGAGTTATAACGGATTACGTTACAGTAGAAGACGGAAAGACTACGAACTATCATTACGTATTATCATTCCAAGCAGAACGAACTATTCTGATTAAACATGAAAATTATAACTACGACTTGATCAAACAAGCTGATGGTATGATTCCAAAATGGGTATATTTTTCTTCTGTTGGAGAAGATTCAATGGGATACCATGCAGATATTGCAAAATGGGTTTCTGAAAATAACATTAAAATGGCCTTCCAACCTGGAACATTCCAAATTTCTCTCGGTAAAGAAAAATTGGCTGATGTATACGCAGCAACAGAGGTTTTCTTTTGTAACGTAGAAGAAGCACAAAAAATTCTTGATGAAGAATCACGTGATGTTAAAAAAATGCTTAAAGCAATGCATGAATTAGGACCCAAAATTGTATGTATTACAGATGGGGCTGATGGAGCATACGCCTATGATTCATATAACGATGAATATTGGTTCCACAGAATCTATCCAGATCCACAACCACCAGTTGAGCGTACCGGAGCTGGTGACTCATTCTCTTCAACATTTACTATTGCTCTAGGTCACGGGAAAACAGTAGCTGAAGCCTTATCATGGGGGCCAATCAATTCAATGAATGTTGTACAACACATTGGAGCCCAAGAAGGGCTACTCACACAAGCACAACTAGAAGAATTTCTTGCAAACGCACCAGAAAACTACAAACCAGAAAAAATTTAAATTGATAAAAAACCCAATGGTGTTATCTATCTTATATAGAACCTAGATTTATAAAAAACGCCTTGCGGTGTTTTTTATTTTTATATGTATTAAAATAAAAACGAAATAAGGTATAATAAAATTATGAATTTTGAAAATCCCTTTATTAAAAAACAACAAAAAAATATAAGAAAGGAGCAAATGTTAGGTGAACATGCGCTTGAGAAATTTCAAATAACAGAATCAGAGCAGTTTGAAATAGATAATGCATTATATAAAAAGAAGCAAGAATCACTTGAGAATTTTTCCCAAAAAGATAGAGAAGATATTCAAGAATACTTTGCCCTTAATAATCAGATTGAATTAATGACAAAAGAAATTTCAAACAAAATTGAAAGGAATCTTGATAATGGAACTTACACTATAAAATTATCTCGATTGGATGAATTAGAGAAAAAAAAGATGCAACTAGAAGAACATTTTAAAATAAATCCACACCTTGCAGATTACATAATGTCATTTAATCAAGTTAATCCACTTCTCAACTAATATGTCACCTGAAATAAACCCTTTTGATCAGCCAATCTCAGCTCTAAGAAACCTTACTCAAGCTAAAGAAGACGAGACACAAGATAAAACTGGCAGTAATCTAAATTCAAAAAAAACAGATATCTTTAAGGAAGAAATGGCATGGCAAAAAGAGCTTGAATCTGAAGATTCTGAGTTCATGAAAGACGTCAAAATTGATCTTATAGGAAAACTGGAAAAGGTTATTGATCATCTTAGGGAAGAAATTAATAATCCAAATTCTAGCCAATATCAAAAAAAGGAAGCAGAGGAAGAATTAGAAAAAAGAATAATCCAATATGATAGACTCCTTTCTAAATATAAAAACGATGTTTAAACATCGCTTTTTAATTACCTAATTCTTTTTTAAAAATAAGTTCTGGACTAGCCTCATCATAATCAGGGCGTGACGCTTCAAATTCAGCATTAAATATTTCCTCTTCTTTTGTCACTTTCTCTACGGTCAAAGCCATAAAGGCGATAATGGCAAAAATAATAAATAATAATACATATGCAATATTCTTAATCATGTATTAATTTTAAAAGAAAAAACCAGATTTCACAATCTGATTTCAAGCTAGCTGTTTTTTAATATGATCAATAATGCCTTTTTTTGTAAATCCAAAATGTTCTAATAGCTCATCAGGCGACCCTGATTCTCCATAGCGATCATGCATTCCAATGAATGACATTTTCGTAGGTGCATGCTGTGCTAGCACTTCTGCAACAGCAGAACCCATTCCCCCATGAATTTGATGTTCTTCAGCTGTAACAATATGATCAACATTTTGTGCGAATTCAGTTATCATTTTTTCATTCATAGGCTTAATGGTTGAAAGGTTCATCACTGAAACATTAATACCTTCTTTTCCTAACTCCTCTGCAGCAAGCATTGATTGATATACCAGAGATCCACATGCAATAATTCCGATTCTTGGATTCTTTGATTGATAAACAATCTGAGGAACACCTATTTCAAAAGGTGTCTCTAATGTTGTAAAGATAGGTGTTTTAGCCCGTGCCAAGCGAATATATGATGGTTTGTCATTTACGGCAATAGCCAATGTTGCCTTTCGCGCCTCTTCGCTATCAGCTGGAACAACGACGATCATATTTGGTAATACACGCATCGTTGCAATATCTTCTAGTGCCTGGTGAGTTGCCCCATCAGGACCAACAGAAACACCAGCATGAGCCCCTACAATATTTACTGGTACATCATTTAATGCAACCGTTGATCGAATCTGTTCCCAGTTTCGTCCTGGCGAAAATGCAGCGTAGGACATAGCAAATGGAATTTTTCCATAATTTGCCAAACCTGAAGCAACGGCCATTAGGTTTTGCTCTGCAACACCAACTTCGACATAACGCTCTGGAAATTTTTCTTTGAACCAATGTGCACGCGTCGACTCAGCAAGGTCAGCACACAGTGCCATAACACGCTGATCTTTTTCGGCAGCTTCAACCAAACCTTTTCCAAAACCATCACGCGTTGCGGCCTTGTCTAATGCATCAGTATTAAATACATCATTATGTAATTTTAATTCAGTAGTTATCATGATTAATTTTTAAAATAGTTATCTAATTGCTGGTAATAATTTTCTAGAAAATTTTTATTTTTCTCTAACTCTTCGGTAAGCTCTTTGATTCTTCCTGGATTATAGCTCTGAACATATTCTTTCCACTCAAGACTATTTTCAAGATCCTTATATTGTTTTTGTAGATCTTCTATCTCTTGTCTTTTTACCTGCGCTTCGTCTTGTGATAATTGAGTTAGATCAATATTCATTTCCTGAATTTGATTATCGAGTTCATACATCTCTTTTTGGATATTAAGATAATCAATTTCATTTATTTCAACCTCGTCTAAATCTTCAATTAAATCCTCTAATTCATCACCTTTTTGCCTTATTTCAACAAATCCATTAGGCTTTTCTTCATGTTTCCAGGCTTCATTATGTAATACCTGCTCAAGCATTTCTTGTTCATTTTGAAATTTTTCAAGACTAGTACTGGAAAGGTCGACAGCTTCTTTTTTTATAATTTTGTTAAGAGATTTTTTAAAAGGATTTTCCATAAAGCTATTGCGAATGAGTTGCTTCGATTTTACCTCGTAATGTTCTTAGCTCTTTTAAAAATCGCTTCTCTTCTTCGGCTGTTGGTGGTTTACCGTGCCACTCAAACTCATTTTCAATTTCCTTGATTCCTTTTCCTGGAATAGTATGGGCGATAATGCAGGTTGGTTTATTTTGAATAGCTTTTGCTTGATTCACAGCATCTACAAATTGCTGAATATTATGACCATCAATTTCAATGACATGCCAACCGAACGAAGTCCATTTACCAGAAAGATCTTCTAGTTTCATAACATTCTCGGTCGCTCCATTAATTTGAATATTATTACGATCAACAATTGCGGTCAGATTTGATAGATTATGATGAGCCGCAAACATTGCTGATTCCCAAATGTTACCGCAATCAAGTTCCCCATCACCAGTGATACAATACACATGTTGTTTATTAGTATCTAATCTCATTCCAAATGCCATCCCTGCTGCCTGACCCAGTCCAGTTCCTAGCGGTCCTGAAGTATGTTCAATTCCAGGTAAGGCATGACGCTCTGGATGACCTTGGAGACGTGAACCAAATTTACGCAATGTTTTCAATTCTTCAATTGGAAAATAACCAGCGTGAGCCATTGCTGCATAGCGCACAGGAACGGTATGTCCATTTGATAAAATCAGGCGATCACGTTCAGCCCAATCAACATTTTTAGGATCATGCTGCATAATCTCAAAATACAGTGCTGCGAATAGATCACTCATTCCTAGTGGTCCAGCCGTGTGTCCACTACCAGCATCCTCAAGCATATCAATAATCGATACACGAATGTCGTTTGCTTTTAATTCTAATTCTTTAATTCGTTCATCTGTCATGAGACTAGTATACCATCCTACCTATGAACAATGATAATTGACATTATTTTAAAAAAATATATTCTAAATACAAATATTAGATAAACAAGACTCTGGAGAAGTCACCTATATATCTTAGGTAAAAGTAGAAATACTGGTAGCGTAGGTTCGACCCCTTCTTCTTGGAAAATTTTCTAAGTACCTTATTTATGTAGACCTTTCTGTAACGCTAGGATCAAATATTTTCAAGACTGGATTATATGGTAACAGTATAAATCTATGAAAATAAAGATATAAGTGGGAGATAAGCAATTATCAAAAGTGAAATACCACTTTTATAAGTCAAAAGAATATTTTAAATCTATATTTTAAACCTTTCGTAAGAAAGGTTTTTTTATTGAAAAATTTCTTTATACACCTATGGTTAAAATATAATTTGACTTTTTTTATAAAAAAAGTATATTATTTTTATTAATTGAATATGTAATTTAAAAAATAAGTGTCAGAAGTTGAGTTTGAGGGAACAATATTACTTCTGTACACTTATTAACCCATCATACTCTTATGTATGATTTTTTTATTGAAAAATTTTCTCCTTTGATTAGGATAGAGCTATGAAACGAATAGGCAAAAAACAAATTCCCTATGGACTCACCCGTGCCGAAGCTATCGAGAAATTACATAACGAGAATTTTACACGTAGAACTGTTTCTTTGTATAAATATGTAATGATTGAAAATCCTACAGAAATGCGTGAACAGTTATTCCTGATGTGGGAGAAATTAGACTGTCTGGGGCGAATCTATATTGCCCACGAAGGTGTCAACGCCCAAATGTCCGTTCCTGACAATCATTGGAATCAATTTGTATCAGAGCTCTATGCAATTCCTGAATTTACTGACGTCCCATTGAAAATTGGGGTTCATCACAATATCTCGTTCTATAAATTACAGGTCAAAATCCGTAAACAGATTGTTGCTGATGGATTAACTATGGACGATTATAATATTGAAAATGTTGGAAAACATCTAACCGCCCAGGAATGGAATGCAGCCATGGAAGACGATGAAACTATCGTCGTAGATATGCGTAACCATTATGAATCAGAAATTGGACATTTTGACGGAGCCATTACGCCACAGGTAGACACCTTTCGCGAGGAACTCCCGCGGGTCGCACAGGAACTAGCAGATAACAAGGATAAAAAATTGTTGTTGTATTGTACTGGTGGTATTCGTTGCGAAAAGGCATCAGCTTATTTGAAAAATGCTGGGTTTACCGATGTAAATCAACTGCATGGAGGAATCATCGATTATAAACATCAGATAGAGCGCGAAGGTTTGGAAAATAAATTCCTCGGATCAAATTATGTTTTTGACCAACGTGATCCCTAAAACATTGGAAACGAGATTATTTCACATTGCCATCAATGTAATGAAACCTGTGATCGTCATGTGAATTGTATGAATGAATTATGCAATCTATTATTTCTGCAATGTGATAGTTGCGAAAACAACATGGACCGAACCTGTTCAAAAAAATGTCAGCGTATCGCAACTATGGATACAGAAAAACGACAATCCTATTATAAGAAACATAAAGACACTAGAACTGCAGGGTTTTCAAAATCATTAAAAGCTCGAGAAAAATTTTCAAAAAAATCCCCATGGCAACAATTAAAAAACATCTTCTCGTAGAAGATGTTTTTTTTGTAAAAGGAAAACCCTAACACATAACTTGCTAGGGGTTTTAATACGTGTACATTGGACCAATCCAAGGCAAGGCAGATATCGCTGATTTTTTTGGATTTAAGTTTAATAAATAATATAAAGGCCATTTCACAAGAAATTCAATAATTATTATGACCAAAGTTTTTATTTGCCAAAAAGCAGTCCATGCTATAACTATAATATTAGATTCATTTTCTAATAAAATATATTTTTCCATAAAAAGATATAGACCTATTAGGATAGTGACTCTGTTGCACCAACGTATGACTTTTTTCTCATTTTTACGAGAAAAAGAGAGTATAGATAATATTAGTTTTCTCATAAGGAACAGATTTAAATTCTTTAGTAAGAATAACAATTTAATAGAAAAAAACTCTTGATTTTACCTATAAGTTATTTTTTAATGGGAAATATTATTTTTTTATTAACTCATATAAATGATGAATATTTTCATCTACCATACCAGAACCAAAAACTCCTGAACCAGAAACAAAACGGGTTGCGCCAGCATCATATAAATCCTCAATAGTATCAATTGACACACCTCCATCAACAGTAATAACTAGATCAGGATATTTTTTTCGAAGATGTTTAATTATAGACAACGATTCTTCTTCAAAAGGTTCACCCATATATCCAATATGTGAAATTCCCATAACTTGAATGAAATCAAATGTTTTTTCATCAATATGTTTTTCGATCTCTGCGATATCATCATGAATAGTCACCGCGCAACCTATATGTGTGAAATTACGAACCACATGATCAATATCACGTATTTTATCCCAGTCATGAATTGATTTATAGTGGAAAATCACACGAGATGCGCCTAAAGATAACCATGTATCAAGATTTTCTTCTGGTCGTTCACACATCAAATCAAGCTCGTAGTTCAGGTCTTCCCAAAATGGTAGTGAGCTGTCTTGTGCCTTAAGTGCAGTCACATCATAATCAGTTGTATAAAAAAAGGGCCAGGTTTTTTCAGGAACATATTTTCCATCCATCAGGTCTAATTGAACAGTTGTAACATAATTTCTAACGAGACCAGCAGACTCTTCAATATGTTCAAAACGATCTGGCATAATTGCTGGAATTATTTCTTTATTCATAGTAACAGTATAACCCAAATAACATCATGGTATAGTAGACATATATGAAACATCAATCAGCACCATTTTTTTCACTTCCTGATCAAACAGGTACCGTTCGATCATTATCTGAATTTAAGGGGCAAAAAATACTCTTGTATTTTTATCCCAAAGACATGACACCAGGGTGCACCACAGAAACTCTTGGGTTCCAAGATTTAAAATCAGAATTTGAAAAATATAACACTATTATTATAGGTATTTCAAAAGATACTATCGCAAGTCACGTGAAATTCTGTGATAAATATAATTTAAATATTATTCTTTTATCTGATACAGACGCAACGACGATTAATGATTATGGCGTTTGGAAGGAGAAAAAAATGTTTGGAAAAACTTCTATGGGAATTTCTCGCGAATCATTTCTTGTTGACGAGAATGGAATGATTGTAAAACACTGGGACAAGGTAAAACCAGCAACACACCCTAATGAAGTTTTAGAACATATTCAATCAATATAAAAAACCTAATAAATAGGTTTTTTAATTTAATCTTTTTTAAAATACAATAGCTTACATAGTTTTCTAAAACCACGCCTACGTAAATATTTCATGTAGTGTTGTAATCCGGCACCATAGAGAGGATCTTTTCTAACTAAGTATGCAATAATCGATGCTGAACCAGCATACGGAATACCTGCTAATAAAATCTGTTTTACCGGGATTTCTTTTTTGAGGTACCATTTAACAAAAATAGATTTAAAAATAAAATTTACTGCTGAGAAAATAATAGTTGGTAAGAGATATTTCCATGATAGACCTTGCATAATCACCCCGATAATACTTCCCCCAATAATTAGCGAATCCAGGCTAATACCAATAACGCTCCAAATTAATAAAATAATACTTAAACGAAAGATATTTTTGTTTCGTTTGTCTTGAAAGCTTTTAAGAATATGATCTTGCTGAGATTCAGTAAAATGCTTATCTTGATCAATAAACTTTTGAAAGCTTTCATATAATTTCTTATATGTCATGAATTCTATAATACACCTATTTTGAAAATATCAATAGAAAAACACTTCTCGAAAGTGCTATTGTTATTCTTCGAATGAAGATAGTTCTATTTTTTCAATACGTCGTATATGACGCTCACCTTCCGAGAATAGGATCTCTAGCCAAAATAATACCGACTCCAGTACTTCTTCGTTAGATAAAAATCGTGCACCGATCGATAATACATTTGCATTATTATGCTCTCGAGAGAGTTTAATAATTTCAGGATCAAAATGGTAATAGGTTGTTGCTCGAACATTTGGATATCTGTTGGCAGCTATTGCTTCTCCTTGGCCTGAACCTCCAAAAATAATTGCCCGATCTGTTGGCTCTTCTGAGATTGCCATAGCAGCCAATGATATAAAATCTGGGTAATCATCTCCTTCATCATAGATATCAGCTCCATGATCTTGGACAGTATAGCCCAACTCCTCAAGAGCCGATTTTAGAAATTCCTTCATTTCAAAACCAGCATGATCTGTTGCTAAGTGAATAGTAGTATCCATATATCGTTAGTATACCTTAAAATCTAATCTTTGTGACTCTCTATTATGTGGTTAATTGCATATATGCTTGCATCTTGTACATGTTTAAATCGATCAGCATCTAGTTTAATACCTCCATACCAACGCGTTACACAGATCGCAGTATTAACCATATCTTTCTTTTGTAAAATTCGCAGAATAACCTGCCCTGCACCGGTTTCACCTCCATCATTTTTTGATTCATAGACTACACCATCATTTGATATGCGTACTGCCCAAGTATGATGTGTTGCCTTGTGGTGATTCTTGATTTTCTTTGTTTGTTTGAGAAATGCCTTGATATCATCCTGACCATGTACGCAGCCTATTGATACTGAATAGACAGATCGACGGTCAGTAATAATTTTTTCAAAATTTTGGAATTTATATGTTGGTTCTCGACCTCCAAGATCTATCGCACGTGTTTTATTATTCATATGATTTCTTTATTCAATTATTCAATTGAATAATTGAATAAGATGTATATTTGTTAATTATCTAAAAACTTATGAATAATATCATCAGTCATTACCCTGCAGGTATATTTTCGACCAAACCATTGGTAGCGATTTCGAGTAATCCATGTGTATATAGCATCACGAATAAATCTCGGAACAATCCAAAATACATTAAATAATGGCCATAATCTCCCCATTGATCGGGTTAAGGAAAAAATAGCTGATGTCTGTGATTTATAATTAACATAATCATCAATTACAATAACTGAATTCATTTTTGAAGAATCGATACCATATTCATCTTGAATTTTTTGCCCAAGATCTGATTGCAATGATGCAAAACGAAAAATATCATGTGGATCATTGTTGAGTAACAATTGAATGGACCAATCACACAAATTACATTCTCCATCAAACAAAATGACCTTTTTGTTTTCTTTTAAGTATTCATTTAGTAAATGTAATGTCTTGATCTCATCTCGCACCTGCATTAACATTTCCCCAAAAATATTTTTACCTTTTCCCGTTTTTAAATCTACACCCCAAAAAACGTCATTCCATGTATTCCCTTCTTGAATGTATTGGTTTCCTGTTTCAAGAATCTTGTTTCTGAGTTCTGGATTTTGAAATTTAATCCTCGTGAGTTCGAGCATAATATTTTCTTTTACGTCTTCCCAATCTGGATGCAGATCAATCATTTTTCGTTGTTTAGTTTTTACAATACGGGGATTAGACTCGTGCGCACAAAAATTTTTATAGAATTCATCATCGCTTTTTTCAGAGTGGTAGGCATTTTCTACATTATGAAAAAATCGTCCTTTATATTGAATTTGAACAGGCCAAAAATTAGAAAGCCATCGATATTTTCCAGAAAAACCTTTAATCATAAAAACAGTATAGCAAATCAACTACAAAAAAAACCATTCTAGCATTCGCTGCGCGACATATTTTGATTTATCAAAACAGAAGTACTCTTGCGGTGAATACTAGGATGATTTTAAAATATTTAAAAAAACCAGTTTGAAGGCTACTTTTTTGTTTCCTCTCCTAGTTTTTTATAATTATTCAGCAACTGTTGATCCAACTTTCCAGATTCCAGGGCTGATTTAATAGCACATCCTGGTTCTTTATCATGATTACAATTACGAAATTTACATTGCAGTGCCAGTTCCTCTATAATACTGAAATTCTGGTTCAGTACCTCGTCATCAACCGTTAACCCAAATTCTCGTGTCCCAGGTGTATCGATAACAATAACCCCATTATCTAATAGAAATAGTCGCCGCGCGGTAGTGGTATGTTTTCCCTTGCCGCTGTAATTGGATACGGTTCCTGTTTTCTGTTCGATTCCCTCATCTAACATGGTATTAATAATTGATGATTTTCCAACACCCGATGAACCGATAAAAATAATTGTTTCGTTTGGTTTCAAAAAATCATGAATATCGGACAATCCCTCGGTCGTTTTAAACGAGGAATAGATCACCGGAACATCGTTTGATATTGATTGCATTTCACGATGGATATTGGTCATATCGTCGATTAAATCAATTTTGTTCAATACAATTAACGGTTTTATGCCCGTATCGGTTAATTGCACCAATACACGTTCCAAACGGTTCGTATTAAAATCCTGCGCCAATGATTGCACAATCACCGCAGTATCGATATTAGACGCCATAATTTGCACCTCAACATCGCTGTGAGCGCGACGACGTTCGAGAATCGTTCGACGTTCGAGAATATCATCAATAATATTAGCATTATCACCATCACCCAATATCACCACAACCCAATCCCCTACGACAGGTTTTGAATAGACATCCTCGTTTTTCAATCGGTTCCCCGTGATTTCGCCAATAATCATACCGTCCTCGGTCATGATTTCGTATTGTGTCCGATGCACCGAAATAACCCGACCTGGAACCAGATCTAGTTTTTCATCAAGATATTTTTGAAATTCAGATTCCAAGACTGAATTCCAACCGTATTTTTGTAGATGTGTGAACATATCGTATCTCAAGTATACCCCAAGGGCACTTCCAAAGACA
Source organism: Minisyncoccota bacterium (assembly GCA_937970115.1). Lineage (GTDB taxonomy): Bacteria > Patescibacteriota > Minisyncoccia > Phycocordibacterales > UBA1006 > UBA1006. The sequence continues at coordinate 13,477 of CALBVO010000061.1, forward strand.
TAGTCACTAGCGCTCCTTGTCTTTTAGGGCGTACATCAACACGATACATTGACAATGGTATATAAATATGATAATATATTTATTAAAGTAGTTCCCTGTTTTATTTTTTGAACTCTTTTATTTATAAATTTTTTGTAGATAGAAGAGTTCGAAAAATATTAACTAAAAATAATTTAAAAATGGCGATAAATATATTAACTTGGGTTAAACTAATTGAGGGTTGTCCTGAAATGTCAAAAAAAGATATATCGTGGAAAGCATGTAGAGAAAAAAAAGAATATGCTAATTTTCTTTTTAGGTGTGCAGAAGATTGGGCTCGATTAATGGAAGAAGCTATGTCAAAAGGACAAAAGCTAGATTCTGTTGATGTAAGAGGATCTCTTGATCTTGTTGCAGAGCAATATAGTTTTGCAGGTCATAATGGATATTCAATAATTTATATTTTGATAGAAACATGGAAACATGGAACAGAGCTAGAAAAATGGTTCAAAAAAAGTAAATTATTTAGTGGTTCAAGTCGATATAGACAAAAAGCTTAACTTTTTAAAAAAAATAAAAAGAGCGATTATAGATCGCTCTTTTCTTTTGAAGAATTTATAAAATGAGATGAAATTCAAGGAAGTACGGCGCGAGTGTGCCGGAGGCGTATTTCAATACGGCGACAAACCGAGCGCCGTTACTGACGCAGAAGTTCGCTCACTTTTATAGATTCTTCCCCATCTCGAGGGTGTGGCGGATGAGTGTGTTAGTATACCCCATCTCATTGTCATACCACGCCAAAACCTTGACCAGGTTTCCATCAACAACCCGTGTCATCGCCAAATCTGCCATTGATGCATTGGTGTTTCCAATAATGTCTGATGATACTAATGGTTCCTCGGTTACGGCAAATATTCCCTTGTAACGGTCCTCCTGGGCTGCGTCACGTAGGATTTGGTTTACCTCCTCGACACTGGTGTCCCGGGATGAAATAAACGTAATATCTGCGACCGATCCAGAAATTACCGGAACACGACATGCGATTCCATCGAATTTACCAACCAATTCTGGAATCGCCTGCGTTACGGCAATAGCTGCACCTGTTGAGGTTGGGATGATGTTTGCTGCGGCTGCGCGACCCTTGCGGTAATCAGAACCCCTGACCGGACCATCAACTATTGATTGCGTTGAGGTATATCCATGAGTAGTGTTTAATAGTGCCTTTTCGATACCGATGGTGTCTTTTAAAATTTGCACCAATGATGACGAGGCGTTGGTAGTACATGAACCATTTGAGGTAATCTGACAGGTTTTAATAATATCGTTATTAACCGACATGATTCCTGTGGCTGCTGAAATACCTGGTCGTGATTCACCTTTTCCTGGGCCTGAAATAATGACGCGTTTTGCACCTGCATCCAGATGCAATGCCGCCATATCATATTTAGTAAAGAATCCGGTTGATTCAATTACTACATCCACATCCATGGCTCCCCATGGCAAATTTTGAGGTTCTCGTTCCTGCACAACACGGATATCGTCACCATTGACGAATAAATGCGCACCGTCGTCTGATGTTGTGACATCTAGACCGCTGGGTCCCTGCGCTGAATCATACTTCAGAAGGTATGCTAGGTTTTTAATATCTCCTAAATCGTTAATTGCAACAATATCTATTTCTGGATATTGTGCATATACCAATCGCATGAAAGCTCGTCCAATTCGTCCGAATCCGTTAATGGCTACTTTTATCGCCCCAGGGCGACCTCTATCGGCTGCAGCCGATTCTCGTTGTTTTTTGTCTGTCATAATATAACTATTATACCTCAAGATACATGAAAAAGGAGTGTTGTAATATTTTTAATATCAATGTCTATTAATAGAAGTATTAACCTTTGTATGTATTCATCTTTAAAAGTTATGATAAACAATCTCGAAAACTCATCACCGCGCGCTGTTGTCTGCGAATACTTTTAGTCACCTGACTTCGCAAGTATTTTTCCGATTTTTATGGATAACGTTAAAACAAAAAACATATAATTCTAGCGAATTATATGGTTAATGTTTTATGTGCTCTCACCAAGAATCGAACTTGGATCGTCGCTTCCGCAAAGCGATGTTCTATCCATTAAACTACAAGAGCGATATTTTCTGTGAAATATTATATATAAAAGCGACGGTCGCTTCCGCTCTTATTATTCTTCCGGATGTTCTATCCATTAAACTACAAGAGCGATAAAAAAAATATATCACAGTAGCATTTTTTGAAAAGAAAAAACGCTTATGTGTATAATAAAAATATTTCCAAATATATACCTGTCATGTTCTAGGGAATTTATTTTTGGAAATATTGCATAAAAAAAATAGATCCAAGATCTATTTTTTTATGCAATATCTTTTACGATTCGGTTTACTTGAGATTTTTTTCGAGCTCCTGTATTTGCTTTAATAACTCCTCGTTTTACCGCTTTGTCGATAGCTTTGTATGCTGACGGAATAAGAGCGTTTGCTCCCTTATGATCCTTAGCTGCAACAAGTTCTTTTACTTGTTTTACAACTTCTCGCATTGCTCGTCGTCGTCGATCATTGAAAACTTTTCGTCGTGCTGACTGCCTGACTGATTTCTTTTGTGCTTTAATAATTGGCATAATATATTTATCTATTAACCCCTTCTTATAATAGAGAGACTTAATGATAGATATACTAACAAAGTTTTGTTTTTTAGCAAGCCGTGAGACACTTTCTAGAAGCAAAAACTTAAATATAATTCAAGATTTTTTGTAGGATTACTTATTCAAAAAAGAAGTGCATAAATCTCTTTCGAAATTATCCTTGCGCTCGTGCCTTTCCTACCGCAAGAGCATAATCACGTAATTGTTTCATCAAACTCGCATAATATTCTGTTCCTACTCCTGCAATATTTGCAAAGTGATCATGTTTCATTTCATGTGCCGATCCTGCGATTAGTTGCCAGTGAACAATTGCTCCTCCTACAAAGAAACTCATCCATTCCAATACCTCTGCAACATCATCCCAATCATCACCAACATACATCTCCCCCATTTTGGTAATTTTCGCTCCTGTGCGTTCTGCCTTTGGTAATACAACCTCTACCATATTTCCTTCTTCTGCAATATCGCTTAATTCTTCTGTTTGAACGCGTGTGATATCTAATAATGTCTCTGCATGTTCTCCCAATAATTCATTCATTACTTCTGTATTTGAATTATACGTTTCTGATAACACCTGGGCGAAGGCGTATGCTTCACCGATTTTTTTTGCTGTTTTTTCTGTCATGATGTAATTGTAGCAGAGGGAGGAAAAAAGGCGACTAGGTTGTTGGTTTTTTGGTTTTTCGTAATGTAAGTAAGTAAACGCTACCGTCAAAAATTAAGAAATATAAAGGTAAGGTAATCGATTCAAAAGATGAACTATTTTTAGTAAATAAACTAATAAGACTAGCAATGGCAAACAATAACCACAGTAATTTATTTTCACTTTGAGGATTTTTTATTACTTGTTTATAGGTAGGTAAAGCACCGATCAAATGAGCACCTAAACTAATTAATAAATTAATATACGGTGCATCAACAGTAATCCAAATAACTCCACTAATTATTAATAAAAAAGAGGAAATATATTCAATAGTACCGAAACTCTTTTCTCCTCTTTTGAGACTGAGTAATGCCATTACTAAATTACCTGCAAGCAACACACTTGCTAAAACCAAAGAGCCTGTACTTGAATTACCTAATAGTACTCCAAAAAAACTATTAATAGCCAGAAATAACCAAATAATTCTACTAAATGTATTTGGCTTATACTTCCCTTTTAAGATATCTACAATACCAGCACCATAGGCAGCAGATGACAGTATAGTAATTATAATTAACACAAATAAAGACATAGCTTACAAAATCAACTCTTTTATTTCTGCTGCTTTAAAACTCCAATTATCACGAAATTCTATAAAATCTTTTTTTGTTTTTTTGCCTTGAGATACTGCAAAAATAAGACCTAGAAATGTTCCATGACCCACCACAAGTATATAACCACTAGTTTCTATAGATTGGATACTCTCGTGGATTCTAATTTCATTTCAGTGAAACTCATTATAACCTCACTCCATCGACCCCGATGACTCTGTACTGATTTTCGCTTCGCTCCAATCAGGCTTCGCACAGAGTCGCTTTCGAATCAGATTCGGTCACACATAAAACACTGTCGTGTTTTTGTTCGACCCCAGCTCGTCTGTTCTGGTCTTCGCTATCGCTCATCCATCGAACATGACTCCGCTTTTCGAATCCCTACGAAACCTCCTCAAGGAGGTTTCTCATCGCCCACAAAAAAGAAAAACACC